>JBOFQC010000036.1:0-3086 GCA_051660725.1 Thermoguttaceae bacterium | reverse complement strand
GCAACAACGTCATGTTTCCGTAAGTGTCAAGCAGCCAGATACCCATTTCTTCGCCACGACCAACCATACCGGAAGCGAGAAAAAACGTGTCGGAAAGCGGATACGGGTCCTCGAATTTCTGCGGAACAGCAATAAATGTGTCGTAACCGCCGACGTCGACCAAATTAATGGCGTCACTTGGCCAGGTTTGAAGTACGGCTTCTTTTCCGTCAATTCCAAGCCTGCGATCAACCAGAGCAATTGCGCCCCAAGGGCGGTCATGGCACGAACTGAATGTGCTTATGAAAACCGAGTCGTTGCCGGGAATAACTTTCGCGTCAAGCACACCGCCGGGTGAAGCGGTGTTATTGCCCCAGAAAATCGCGTGGTTTGTTCCGTCCGGGTTCGTGACCCAAACACCCTGTGCGTCGCCGAAATTCCGGTCAACGTATTCCCAGCGGTCATAAATAACCCGCCCGTCATTGAGCAGGCTTGCGTGCCCTTCAAACAACGTGCTTTTTCCAATCTGCTGCAAATTCGACCCGTCCGCGTTCATTGTGTAAAGGTTGCACATGATGTGCCGATTACACATGCAATATTTCGGTTCGCGGGAACTGCTGAACAGGATTTCACCGTTTGGCAAATATAGCGGATCAATGTCCGAAAGTCCCGGCTGGAACGTAAGTTGTGTAAGGCCCGAATATTTAGCGTCTTTGGCGTCATTTCCGCCTTTAATCACAATTGTCGGACGCTCAAGATCAACGGCAAGTTCGTAAATGTGGTAGTCGTCATTGATGTCACGTCGCAGTGACACCAGGATTTTTTTTGCGTCAAAACTCACGCAAGGATCACGAAGCGAACCGTCCGGAAGTTCAATCAGCGATTTCGTTTTGTTTGTTTTTGGATTCCAGACTTTAAGGGCCGCACCACCACGGAAGCTGCTGGTGCATATTTCGCCGGTCTGGAACATTGTTTCGGTGTTGTGGTGATCCGGCACGTATTGGGGCCGACTCACGTAAAGAATTGGATGTGACACCACCAGCGGGTTCGACTCAAGGATTTCTTTTTTTAGCTTGGACAATTCTTCAGCAAATTTTTCTGGAGAAGCGAAAACATTTTGCGTTTGCACTGTTTTTGTGAATTTCTCCAATTTCTCTTTAAGCTGTTTATCGCCTGTTTTTTCAACAGCTTTTTGAATTGGAACAAGTTCGTCTTTTAATTCCTGAAGTTTTTTTGCTGCAATTATTTTGCTAATAGACTCGCGGTATTTTTTCGTTTTGTCAGCATTCATTTTGGCGTCAATGCGGAAATTGTCGGCCCGAATATGCGCCCAGCCACCTTTTTCTTCGTCGACGACGCGGAAGAAAGCGTCTTTACCAATGTATGAAGCAATATCAAAGACCTTCTCATCAAGCCCTTGCGATTCGGCACCGACACCTTTTAATACTTCAGTTGGTGCTTTATCTATTCCGTTATTGAAAACACAAAGAGCGACGTAGGTTTTAGGGCGTTTTCCGCCGCCGACCAGGAATTTCGCTTCTTTACCGGTAATCGTGAAAACCGGCGACTCGATAACGCAAATGGTGTCGTCTGTCGGGTTGGCGTCAGCCGCACTTTCAAGCGTTGTGAGGTAGTATTTACCCTGCTTTTGGTACTTTGCCGAATTATTATGAAACTCGGTGTCACGCGAACCAATCGGTTTCGTGTTGGTCCCGCTGACGATTTGCCAGCCGAGGCCGTCTCCTTCTTTTTCGAGACTGCCGGACTCAAAATCGAACACCAGCTGATCCGCTGAAAAAGCTGTTACGGAAACCGCTAACATAAATAAAAACGCAATCGGATATACTAATGGTCTCATTTTATTTTGTGGGGTAAATTCAAAAAATATAAAACATTATCACGGAATTAAGTATATTAGAATTCCGAGAAGAAAGCAACATGTAAAAACGCGGTTTGATATTGTGCGAAAAAGTTTCGTATCTTCTTTCGAAAACGATGTGTAAGGATTAAAAAGCTCATTTGGAACAATGTACAGGCGTAATAGTGAACGCAACAAAATCACACACGCAGGATAACAGAAAAAAAATCCCGTATCGTGCCTTTCGGAATACGGAATCGAAAACGGTCCAGCCATTATTCGAAACCCGCATGCGGTTATTATAACAAGAACAGCGTAAATAATTAGGTAAATGCTTTTACGTACTGTCATTTTCTTATGTTCGTTATTTGCATGTTAGTTATTCAACGATTAGCCGGTAATCTTCTTCGTTCAAGGTACAATCAATAAAATCGAGAAACTGTTTTTTGGATAATCCGAGTTGCTTTGACATTCTTGCGATGAGTTCCGACCCAATGGTTTGGCCCATCATTCCGTGTGATATTTTGGTCAAAATCCCAAGATGTTTGCCATTTGCATCCGTCAAGTAATAATAAACATGGTCGCCGCCAAGCTCACGACAAAATCCTTTTTTTTGCAGTGCGGAATCAATATCACGTGCTTTGCGAACATTACCCATTCGCCACCTCTTCTGCAAACTCAAGATATTTTTCTTTAATCCTTCGTGTTTTAACGACAAGTTCAAAGTCGCTTTTCTGAACATAATTTTTCCACGAGAAACGTATATCGCTTAACACGCCGCTCAAAAGTTCTTTGCGGTTTTTGCCAACAGAAGAAAGACTCAATTCTGGATATTCCAGAAATAAGCATTCCTCCGGCGTACCCTGATCGAGAATTTCAGGCTCCAAAACCAACGGCTGCTTGAATTTTATAGTCGAACCTTCAAGCGGAACCTCCCAAATTTCAATTGGCGCTAATTTGTCAGTTTGTATTGTCATTTTTTTCTGATATTTCGAAAAATTTGCCCCTAAAATTTTCACGAGATTCAAGAATTTCCAATTCGCGAAATCATGCCGAGCGTTTCGTCAATTTGCGACTTTTCAGTGAATCCAATTGTCATGGCATCCATGCAGCCGAGATTCATCGCGTATTTTAACGACTTTTCACGCATTTCAGCGGTGTCGCATTTTCCTTCGCCGAAAATTTTCATTCCGAGCACGCCAACTCCGCGGTCATGGAGTTTCTTCATCACGGCCACGACTTTTTCCGG
>JBOFQC010000035.1:0-2371 GCA_051660725.1 Thermoguttaceae bacterium | reverse complement strand
ATGGGAAACACTGGGCACCCGCTTCCTGCAAATTCAAATCGACAATCGTGTTGTGAATAAATGGCGAAAAATCTTTTGAGCCACCTATTCCGCAAACACTGATCAAAAGATTCTCCATGCCCGGTTCGGGGAAGATTTGGGAGTTTCTACCGGGAGCTTCGTTGAGACTTGGATTGAAGTACAGATATTGCTTTTGAAAAGGACGATAAACAGAAGGCATAATGGATTTCTTTTGAAATTGAATCGTTGTGCCAAGTGAAAGAAAACGCTTTAATGCACGAGTCCACGCAATTTTCGTCCGGTCATTGTCAACAAAATCATCAACCGATTTGTCGCCGTTATATTTCTTGTGCTCTTGGTACGATTCAACCTGTTCGTTGTAAAACGCAATCATACGTTTCATGTTCGATGACAATTTCTTTTGCGAAAAATTGTAACACCATGAATCGCGGTTGGTTGCAACGCCAAGTGAGTATGTGGCAAAAATCGTTTCTTGTGTTTTGTCAGATTTATCTCCCAGCGGAATAAAAGTGTCAAACGTATCGTCCTGTTGGTTGATCCAATCATTTTTATCATTCGGCGTGATGGTTTTCCACGGGATACCGGCAATACTTTTGGCATCCCGCAGAATTTGCAGCTTCTCTTCCCGAGTGAGGTAATCGCCAATGTCATAATAGTGGATAGTGGCCAGTTTTTTATCTTGGATTTTTTGTGGCATTTTAATTTCCTTTCATTTCTTGGAGGATCAGCGTTTGTAATTCTTGTTGAGGCAAGAGTTGATAGAGGGCAACGCCGATGGGTTTGTTCACATCTTGTAACGCAAGCTCGACCTCGATATGGTCTTTGTCGGCACAAAGAATAATCCCGATGGACCGGTTCTCATCTGCCTTCTTTTCAAGTTTGTCCAAAAGCGACAAATACAAATTCATCTTGCCGACATATTCGGGCTTAAAATTTCCGATTTTGAGTTCGATGGCAACCAGCGAACGTAACTCGCGGTGAAAAAACAACATATCCACGAAGTATTCTTTGCCATTGAATTCCAAGCGATATTGATTGCCAATATAACTGAATCCCTTTCCTAACTCTAAAATAAAAGTCTTGATTTTCTCGACCAATCGCTTCTCCAAATCGGTTTCTTTGAGCGGTTCGGTAACGCCCAAAAATCCCAAATTATACGAACATTTGAAGACCTCGTTTGCATATTCCGCCTGTATGGCGGGAAGCGTTGTCGGAAAATTATTGCTGGCAATTTGGTTTTGGTTCTGCACGTAGAGGTTCATCTTTATCGCATTCAATAGCAAATCGCGTGTCCAACCTTTTTCGACCGCTTCGCAGGCGTAAAATTCAGCTTCGGCATTGTCGGCTATCTTGTCCAGCAACAGCAAAATGCTGCGCCACGGCAAAACTGCTACGCTGCGTAGCAGTTTTGCGGAAGCCTGATAATAACGCTCGAAAAAACGCTTCATATTCCACAAATTACGGGGGGAAAGCCCCATGTCGGGAAAATGCAATTTCAAGTCCACCGACAGCCGGTTAACTATGCTGCTGCCGTACCCTCCTTCCAACTTTTCGGTAAACAACAGCTTGCCGATATTCCAATACGCCGACATCACAGTCGTATTGACCTGCCGCGCAAGCGATGTCCGCGCCACGGTTATTTCGGTGACCGCTTGATGCAGCAGATCATTATATTGTTGTTCGTTGGTGGTTGCAATTTTTGGATGACTCATTGACCTTTTCCCTTATCTGGATTTTTGACAAGCAGCGTAATGGCAACCGGGGTGCGGCTGCCGGAACCGAAAATTTTTCCACCCTCTTTGCGAGAAATTTCACCTTGCGTTCTTTGATTCCCCCGCAAGTTGAAACAATAGATGTCCGTAAATTCTTCTGCAAGGCATTTTCTAAAACCATCCATTGCATTGCCGTCAATGTAGGAACCGTTGCTCACAAAACAGATAATTCCCTTATCGCCTATTCTATCCGATGCCCAACGGAATGCCCGGATGTACGAATCGTAGGTGTACCGGCTCAATGTCGCAGTGGATGCGGCGGTGTATGTTTCTTCAATTCGTTTATCAAGCTCAGGGTATCGAGTATTTTGATTGTTGTCATTCTGGCTCCTCTGCCCGGCACTGTAAGGCGGATTGCCGATAATGACCCGAATTTTCTTGTCACGTTGCCGCTTCGCCCGCTTGCTGTTTTCGTCAATCAGCTTTCGTTCCTGCGTCATGTTAAACGTGTCCGTCAAAACAATGCCGGGAAAGGGGGGGTAGGAGGAATCACCGTCAATACGGCGGAGTACCGCCTTCTTTCCGGCTTCTATGACTTCCGCAAACGTCTGTTCGATATTCACAGCCGCGATGTAATA
>JBOFQC010000034.1:0-6208 GCA_051660725.1 Thermoguttaceae bacterium | reverse complement strand
AGTTACGCCGTGAGGTTGTTGCCTGGGCGATGCAGTGCAACGAAAAACAAAAAGGCGTCCAATGGCACTTCACGATAGATAACGCAAGGACAAAACTCGAATCACTATATCCTAAATTTAAATACTGACAACGCACTAGCAGCTACTTTCATTCCATGCCAAAACGAAACGACATAAAAAAGATAATGATAATAGGCTCAGGACCGATTATTATTGGTCAAGCTTGCGAATTTGACTATTCCGGCGTACAAGCATGCAAGGCTTTACGAGAAGAAGGATACGAGATTGTGCTTATAAACTCCAATCCTGCGACGATAATGACCGACCCGGGCCTGGCAAATCGGACCTATATTGAACCGTTGACACCCGAATTCGTTGAAAAAATCATCGAAATAGAACGCCCTTGCGCGATATTGCCAACGCTTGGTGGTCAAACCGCACTGAATTTGGCAATGGCATTACACAAAAATGGCGTTCTCAAGAAATTTGCCGTTGAAATGATCGGTGCATCACCTGAAGTTATAGCTAAAGCTGAAGAACGAGAACAGTTCAAGCAAGCAATGAACAATATCGGACTTGCTGTAACTCGTGGTGAAACCGTGAGAAATGTGGATA
Source organism: Thermoguttaceae bacterium (assembly GCA_051660725.1). Classification (GTDB taxonomy): domain Bacteria; phylum Planctomycetota; class Planctomycetia; order Pirellulales; family Thermoguttaceae; genus JAVBSX01. The sequence continues at coordinate 5,593 of JBOFQC010000034.1, read as the reverse complement.
ACGCGTTTCGTGTTCTAGATGAAATCGGCTTGCCATGTGTGATACGTCCAAGTTTTACAATGGGAGGAAGTGGCTCCGCAATTGCGTATAATCGAGAAGATTTCGACAGACTGGTCAGACGAGCTCTTTTTGAGTCGCCTGTGAATGAAGTACTACTCGAAGAAGCAATTCTTGGCTGGAAAGAATACGAAATGGAAGTTGTACGTGACAAAGCAGACAATGCTGTGATAGTCTGTTCAATAGAAAATTTCGACCCTATTGGAATTCATACTGGTGATTCGATTACTATTGCGCCTGCGCAAACACTTACTGATAAAGAATTTCAGAAGATGCGTAACGCTTCGCTTGCCGTGATTCGGGAGATCGGAGTAGAAACAGGTGGTGCCAACATTCAATTTGCCGTTAATCCCGAGTCAGGACGTATGGTCGTAATTGAAATGAATCCACGTGTAAGTCGTAGTTCGGCCCTTGCGTCAAAGGCAACTGGTTTTCCAATTGCTAAAATCGCTGCCAAATTAGCTATCGGTTATACATTGCCCGAGTTGCGTAATGATATCACGCAAAAAACATGCGCGTGTTTTGAACCGAGTATAGATTATATAGTTACTAAAATACCGAGATTCGCGTTTGAAAAATTTCCAGAAGCAAATGATGAGCTTACCACACAAATGAAAAGTGTCGGCGAAACAATGGCTATTGGAAGAACTTTCAAAGAATCATTGCAAAAAGCGATTCGGGGTTTGGAAGTGGGAGCAAATGGCTTAGGAAATGATAATAAAGACCTTTGGGATACACGATTACAACCTTCCCTTGATGATGTCAAATCTAAAATATCACGTCCTACCCCTTGGCGGCTGTTTTACTTGCGATATGCGATCAAATATGGGTTAAGCATTGATAAAATTAACTATCTAACAGGTATAGACCCGTGGTTTTTGCAACAACTTTATGAACTTGTCGAAAAAGAACAGATATTGAAAAAATACGGAACTTTGGAGAACATTGATGCCAATCTCATGAAAAGTGCCAAACGAGATGGTTTTTCCGATAAACAATTAGCGTGTATCTTTGGTACCGACGAAATTGCAGTGCGGTCCAAACGCAAGGACTATGGTGTTGTTCCGGTTTATAAGGCTGTTGATACATGTGCAGCAGAGTTTGAAGCGTTTACTCCATATTATTACTCGACTTACGATGAAGAATCTGAGTTACCAAAACCTTCTGGAAAAAAACGCGTACTAATTATCGGAGGAGGCCCAAACCGAATTGGACAAGGAATTGAATTCGATTATTGTTGCTGTCATGCCAGTTTTGCTGTAAGAAAACTCGGCATGGAGTCGATTATGGTCAACTCCAACCCCGAAACCGTTTCAACGGATTATGACACCAGCGACTTCTTGTTTTTCGAGCCATTAACACTCGAAGATATATTAAATCTCAATGATGCAATGTCGCCAGATGGTGTCATTGTGCAATTCGGTGGTCAGACCCCACTAAACTTGTCACAAGATTTGGTGAAACACGGAGTTCCGGTTATCGGCACAAACGTGGAATCAATTGCAATGGCTGAAGATAGAGAAATATTTTCTGATATCATTGCGAAGATTGGAATTAAACAACCAACTGGCGCAATTGCTCATTCGGTTGCTGAAGCGCAAGTTCAAGCAGACAAAATTGGTTTTCCAGTGCTTGTGCGTCCGAGTTTCGTATTGGGTGGACGCGCAATGGAAATTTGTTATGACGCAAGACAATTTGACCGTATAATTGGTGACACCTTTAACGCTGCGGAGGGGAAACCTGTTCTGATTGATCATTTTTTAGAAGACGCAATTGAGGTCGATGTTGATGCCATTTCTGACGGAACAAATGTTATCGTTGCCGGAATAATGGAACATATTGAAGCTGCTGGAATTCATTCAGGCGACTCGGCTTGCACAATTCCTCCTCAAAGACTTGACAAGTCGGTTTTACAGGAAATCAGAGATGTGACCGTTAAACTCGCCCATGTATTTAGTGTAAAAGGACTTATGAATGTGCAATACGCAATAAAGCAAGAAGAGGGAAAGCAACTCCTGTATGTTTTGGAAGTTAATCCACGTGCAAGCCGCACTGTACCGTTTGTTTCAAAATCTGTGGATATGCCTGTCGCTGATATTGCTACTCAAGTTATGCTGGGCAAAATGTTGCCCGAGCTTGGTGTCATAAGTGATCCAACGTATAAACGAATAGCGGTAAAAGAAGCAGTGTTTCCGTTTGCCAAATTTGCTGGAGTTGACACTGTACTGGGACCTGAGATGCGATCTACAGGTGAGGTTATGGGAAGTGGTGAAAATTTTGCAGAGGCGTTTGCCAAGAGCCAAATTGCAGCAATGACACCTTTACCGATGAAAGGTAATATTTTTATCAGTGTTAATGACAAAGATAAATCAAAATTATCTAAAATTGCTTCGTCTCTTGTGAAGATGGGATATATACTATTTGCATCTGCTGGAACTGCAAGGGTTATTGACGAATCTGGCATTCCAGTTGTGAGGCTTAGAAAAATAGCTGAGGGACACCCCAATATACTCGATTTCATGATAAACGGTGAAGTTAACTTGATAATTAACACACCTAAAGGTAAAGGGGCACGAACAGATGAAGGAAAGATTCGTGCTGCTGCTGTAATTCAAAATATCCCATGCGTTACAACAATTCAAGCAGCCCAAGCCACTGTTCACGCAATGGAATCATTACATAATCATAATCTATCAGTAAAATGCTTACAAAATTAAACATAGAATAAATGATATGAATAAAATATCATAATCAACCACTTGATATTTTTGTCACGCATTCGGGCTGATCGTATTCTATACTGTCGCTCGGCACAACTGCATGTTTTCAAACAAGGATAAGTTTAGGATATGCAGCACCAAACATTACAAAACTCGGGAGGCGGTTCACTTCAGGCGAATCGCACCGATCATACCGGGCTCCGGTATACAACCAACTTCGGTAAACCAAAAATACAAAGTCGGATCAAACGTTCTGGTTTTGGGCTTCGTGGATGAAAGCGAGCATGTTTTCCAACGGAACATCCCCTTCTACAGAATGGGACGGCGAGAAAATGTAACTCCCTTCTTTTCCAAGCGAAAGTAATCGACGAGATGTTTCACGTACTTCGTCAACTGTACCGAAAGGTAGCACTTTTTGAGTTGATAATCCGCCATGAAACGTAAGTCTGCCTCGGTATTGAGGAATGAGCGACCAAACATCCATTACCTCCGGCTGGAATGGATTAAAGCAGTTCAACCCGAGATCAACGAGATCGTCGAACAATGAATCGACTTTGCCACAACTGTGTATAAAAAGGTATTTGCCGCAGTCTTTTCGAACAAAGTCGTACATTTTCTTGAGGTACGGAGCGATCATTTTTCGCCAAAGTTTCGCCCCCATTATCAAACCGGTTTGTTGCCCCCAGTCGTCACCAAAATAAATGGCGTCAATTTCGTATTTGCAGGCTTCACGTATTTGCGCGATATTATATTCGGCAATTGCGTTGAAAAGGTCGTTCACGAAATCAGGATGTTCAATGAAATCCATCAGCAAATTTTCCATGCCACGAAGAGTCCAAGCGCGTTCGTAGAGAGAAAAACCGATGCGAAAAATACGGAATCTGTCTGGATACAAAGACGTTTTTTGATTAATGTCCTCAAAAAATCGCGGGTCACATGGATCAGGAAAAGTATAATTCGACAAAGTCGGTTCTGGCAACAGCGTCCCTTCGACAACGCCGATGTCTTTGTCAATTTGTCGGTTCCATATTACACCAAAATGGTCCTCGAATCTATTATTTCCGAGGTCGCGAAAGAAGCCAATATCGTTACCAAGTCCGAGAAAATGGTTCTCAAGCGGACATTCAATGTCAGCGGTGCCAAAATGACGCCGCAATTTATCTGCCGCTTCGTGTGTAAACGAAAACGACCAGGGAACATACGGCGGTTTTTTTCCGTCCAACACCGTCTGAACTACATCACGTTTTATCATATAATAAAAAGTTGTAATCGCTGATCCAAAATCAGCAGCAAAATAATACGAATAATTAATTTTTCATTCGAAGCCTCGGGCCTTATTCCGAGGAGCAGCACTGAGCAAAACTCAGCGGATAACAATTATTATGCCAAACAATTTATGACTGAACAGCATACCCCCGACGGCGAGTATACAAAATTTGGTGTGTGTTGCACTCTTGCCAAATTTTTGATTTAATAAAAGGAGACGGGGCTTCAGAAGAGGTTTCGTCTCCTGTTTTTTTACGCTAAATTCAATAAGACAAATAAACATTCATGATTACAAAAAATATTTCTCTATTTAGCAAACTGTGTTCAGTATTACTACTGGCGGCGTACTTGATTTTAGGTTGCAATATTAATAGTATAATATATTCTTTTTCTGCGGAGCAATCTTCTGCTGAGCAATCAAACGCAACGTCTTCGAAACTGCGAGTTTATTCGACGTTAAATGAACCGACCGAACATCCAGACCATTTACGTTATCACGTAAAAGCGCCTGGTTGGCAAACATTTGATAACGAAACGCAACTTATTTGCTTACGTGGTTTTCCGCAGAAAGACAACTGTGGTCACGACTTGGATAAAACAATTGATCTTTTCACAAATAATCGGTTAGGACGTGTAATCTGGCCTTCCTGGAACACGATATACTTCACGAATCTGGACGAACTCGCTAACCTGATTAAAGAACGCGATTTGTATCTCTTTGATTTTTGGGGATATGTCCCTGGCAGTGGTGCGTACAAAAGCGGAAATGATTTCTGGCTGCAATTTCGCGCTGACCGAAAACAGTTTGAAATCCTAGAATCAACTCTTGGTGATCGCTGGCTCGGTATGGATAACGGTGAACAAGACGGACGTTATGTCGGCGGTTACGCACCGTATATGTATCCGATTTCTGAAGACAAGTTCATCCCGTACATGCACTTTCAACGGCATTTCCAGCAGATGGGAGACGACCTGAATAATAAACTTGCGACTTTGGTTTCGTTGAATTTCGGGCATTATTATTTGAAGGAAGGAATTTATACACTAATCGGAGCCGAAACAGCTCAGGGACTTCCGAACGGTCAGGTTTACTATTCGTACATTCGTGGAGCCGGTAAACAGTACGGAGTATTATGGTTTGGCAACGCGTCGGTTTACAACCGTTGGGGCTGGAAATCATATCCGAACGAATCAGAAGATGGTCAATCCGGACCGACAAAGGGAGCGAGCTTGAGTTTGCTCAAACGTTTGATGTACAGCCATTTTCTTTACAACTGCTCTGCTGTTGGATTCGAAAACGGTTGGTTTATCGGCGAAGAACTTGCTCCGATTGGCAAAATTCAGCAGGCCGCCGGAGATTGGCTGAAGGAAAACGGTTCACCTGGCGTTATGGTTACTCCAGTTGCAACAATGACCGACTTTTTCAGTGGTTGGTCGTTCCCGCGTCACCTTTACACGAACCAAACATACCGGGTGTGGGGAAACATGCCTTACGGAAAAGGGGATTACCTGAATAACAATGTTTTGGGAATGATATACCCGGATTATCA
>JBOFQC010000033.1:0-3905 GCA_051660725.1 Thermoguttaceae bacterium | reverse complement strand
CAATGTGTTGCTGTTTACTCGCTTCGTAAACCCTTGCTTTTCCCGAAGTGTAAAGCAAGGAAAACTGCGGTTCAATGACTACGCATGGTAGAAATCATTGAAAAAGTATTTCCATGAATCCTAGAAACATTCGACTTATCTTCCGGCGCGAGATGCTCGACCAGTTCCGGGATCGGCGGACGCTGATGATGATTTTCGTTGTGCCGCTGTTGCTGTATCCGCTGATTGGTCTGTCATTCTTTCAGGTTTCTCAGTTTATACAGGAAAAATCGAGTACAGTGCTTGTTTTGTGTTCTGAAAAAGACAAGCATTGGTTCACCGAAGACGAGGCGGACGCAAAACTTCTTGCTTTTGAATTCAAAAGTGTCTTGGCAGCCAAGTCTGAATCTGATGAAGCCGAGGCGGCTGAAACGTTGGCAAATGACGCCATTGCCGCCAAAAAAGCGGATGTTGTTCTTTATATCCCCAACGGTTTTGAGAACTACCTCGAATCTGTAAGACGTAATAAATTGTCGCCCGATTCCGAGAACAAAGCTTCAAAAGAAAATGGTTCAAAAGAAAACGACCAAAAAGAAAACAGCACAAAAGACAACGGTGCAAAAGAAGATGACAGTTTAAAAAATGACACCAGTATAAAAACGGAAACACTGCATTTGTATTACAGTTCCGCTTTTGAAAAGTCAACCATTGCGAAAAGTCGGCTTGAAAATCTACTAAATAAATTAAGTAAAAAAATCGGTAAAGATAATCTGGCTCAACTTTCTCTACATGAATCAATTGCGTCTCCGATAAAAAGTGAGTCGTCAGATGTGGCGCAAAAAAGCGAACATCAGGGAGCGTCTTTCTGGTCGAAAATGCTTCCGATTCTGCTCATTTTGTGGGCTCTCACAGGCGCATTTTACCCGGCAGTTGATCTTTGTGCCGGTGAAAAAGAACGTGGCACTCTCGAAACTCTGCTCTGCAGTCCGGCAACTCGTACCGAAATCGTGCTCGGTAAATTGTTTACCGTAATGTGTTTCAGTATGCTCACGTCAATATTAAACATAATTTGCGTTGCCGCAACTGCGTTTTTTCTTGTTTCGCAACTTCCGATCACAATTGCCTTACCGTGGAAAAGTGCGATTTGGATGTTGGTGCCACTTGTGCCGACGTCATTGATTTTCAGCGCTCTTTGCCTGGCTCTGGCGTCAATGGCGAAGAGTTCCAAAGAAGGCCAGTATTACCTTTTGCCGCTCATAATGTTCGTGATGCCGCTTGTGTTTATTTCACTTGCGCCCGGCAGCGAACTAAATCTCGGCACCTCACTGATTCCGATAACTGGTATTGTGCTCATACTTCGGCGAGTGCTGGAAGGAGATTACGCCGCGGTTTTCAGGTACGGACCTTTTGTTGCACTCGTCACTCTCGTGTGTTGTTATTTTTCACTTCGTTATGCAATTAAGCAGTTCAACCGTGAGTCTGTCTTATTCAGTGGTTCGCAGAAGTTTGATTTGTTTCTTTGGCTTCGGCAATTACGTCAAAACCGAGGTGTGAGACCAAGTTTCGCAGTTGCGATTTTTTTCGCGGTACTTCTTCTTACGCTGAAATATTTTGCACAGCTCGTGGTGCCGGTACTTGTGCCGGACCCAAATTCTGCGTCGGGACTGTTGATATCAACCGGCTTACTCCAGGTTTGCGTGATTTTGATTCCTGCTGTTTTATTTGCGGTACTTCTAACACGTGATCCAGTCGGAACTCTTGGCTTGCGTAACACCGGCAATGTGCTTATGTACTCGTTTTTCGCGGCAGTTGGTGCCGTGCTTTTCAGTCCGATAAACTGGTTCATTGGAAGCGCAATTCAAAATTTGTATCCGGTAAACGAATCCGTTGCTTTACAACTGCAAGGATTACAAGAAGTTATATTTTCAATGCCGCTTGTTGTAAGAATTCTGTTTTTTGCCGCACTGCCTGCCGTTTGCGAAGAAATCGCGTTTCGTGGCTTTATTTTAAGCGGTCTGTTTCCGGCTTTGTACCGTACAGAAAACTCATCCGGCATCAAACTGAAAACCGGTGCGGCTTGGGAACCGGTTCTGATTACCGCGTTCTTTTTTGGAGCAACGCATTCTATTATACAGCAGTCATTGAACGCCGGAATAGTCGGCTGTCTGCTCGGATTCATTGCTGTCCGCTCAAGAAGTGTAATTCCTTGTATCGTATTCCATTTTATCCACAACGCTTTGGTAACCGTCGGGAATTACTGACCTCCAGCTAAATTTTGTGAAAATTTTTCATCCAGGTTAGCCCCGGAGCCCTGCTCCGGGGGGCTACGCCGAGCAGGGCTCGGCGGCTAACAATCAAAATTATCCTGACGCTCAGTAGTTGCTGCCAACAGTTTAAGCGTGCATTTCTCTAACCTTTGCTTCGAGGTCTTCAAAAGAAACCTGCTCTGCGTTGGAGGTGTCAACCGATTTATTGTCATTCCACATCGCTTCCTTTTCGCAAGACGAAGCGGCAAACGAACTTGTCATTTGGCTGAGTGAACCGATATCAATAATCAAGCTAACCGAACCGTCTCCGAGAATCGTACAGCCGGAGAATCCGTTCGCTTTTCCAACGTAGTCGGGCAATCCCTTGATAACCGTTTGTTGTTGGCCGACAATTTCGTCGACGAATATCGCAAACGAATGTCCACTGTCTTCGGCGACAATCAAGATACCGTCTTTCAAGCGTTCTGAATCCGGCTGCTGCGAAAAAACGTCATAAAGGCGGACAATTGGCACCATTTCTTCCCGAAGTCTTAGAATTTCTCTTCCGTCTGGTGTCACGGTAACTTGCTTCATTGTCGGCACCAAACTTTCGCGGATGCTTAAAGTCGGTATCATGTAACGGCCCTGTCCGACTTTTACCAACATGGCGTCAATAATAGCGAGTGTGAGCGGAATTCTCAAAATAAAAGTCGAGCCTTGTCCAGGTCGGCTCTGAATATCAATTCTGCCGTTTAACTTTTCGATGTTTCGTTTGACAACGTCCATTCCGACGCCGCGTCCGGAAATGTCGGTAACTTTGTCTGCTGTTGAAAAGCCCGGCTCGAAAACAAGGCGGAACACTTTGTCGTCCGACCATTCACGAGCTTCCTGACCGACGAGTCCCTTTTCAATTGCTTTCGCGAGGATTCTGTCACGGTTCAAACCGCGTCCGTCATCTTTGATAAGAATCCAGACTTCGCCTCCCTCGTGTCGGCCTTCAAGGGTTACAGTTCCCATTTCCGGCTTATCCGTTTTGGCACGTTCTTCAGTCGTTTCGATACCGTGATCGCAGCTGTTTCGGACAATGTGAACAAGCGGGTCGGCAATCTGTTCGATAACGGTTTTGTCAACTTCAGTTTCTTCTCCGATCAGATTCAGCTTGATTTTTTTGCCCGATTTGGTTGCCAAGTCGTGAACCAAACGAATCATTTTTCTAAAAGTAGCCGAGAGCGGAATCATACGCACTGACATTGCAACGTCCTTAATGTCGTCGCAAATTCGTCGTAATTGGTGTTTTGCCCTATTATAATACTCGTCTTCGACATGCGCGACTGCTTCGCAGCGTGTAACCATTGATTCGGCAATCACGAGTTCGCCGACGAGGTTAATAAGCGCGTCGAGTTTGTGTAAATCAACTCGGATGTCTTGCTTTCCTTTAGCGGCAGCTGCATTTGCTGCACTGGTTGCAGTAGGTGCTGCACCACCTGCTCCTGCTCCAGCGTTTGATGCCGTTGCAGGAGCGGCTGCCTGTTGCATAATCGTAGAAGCCGGTGCATCCGTTTTCTTAGCCAAAGGTTGTGTCGCTGCCGAAACTGGAGCTGTGCTTACTTGTGTGACAGGAGCTGCTCCTGCCGCATTCTTGTTTACTTCCGAGAACATGAAACTGTTAAGCATTCTCAC
>JBOFQC010000032.1:0-2099 GCA_051660725.1 Thermoguttaceae bacterium | reverse complement strand
CAAGCGGACAGCTTTACCGACACGGTCACGGAGGAAGTAAAGTTTCGCACGACGAACAACCGCACTGCGAACGACTTCGATTTTCGCAATTCTCGGCGAATGAAGCGGGAACTTACGCTCAACACCTTCACCGGCGACGATGCGTCGGACTGTAAACATTTCACGTGTTCCACCACCACTACGTGCAATTACAACACCGTTGAAAATCTGGATACGTTCTTTATCCCCTTCAAGAATTCGGCAATGCACATTAACCGTGTCGCCAATTTCGAATTTCGAAACTTCCGGCTTCTTGCATTTGCTTTCAACCAATTCCATTATTTTTTGTGACATGTCTTTATCTCTATCTCAGGTTGTACCGTAAACGTAAAAATACGGTTAAAAATTTAGAAAATATCAGGACGTCGTTTCTCGGTACGATTTCTGCTTTCTCGCTCCCGATACTTCGCGATTTCTGCGTGGTTACCACTTAGTAAAATTTCTGGAACTTCAAGTCCCCTATACTCTCTTGGCCGGGTGTACTGCGGAAAATCAAGCAAACGATTTCCCGACGAAAAAGAATCGTACTGACTCGATTCTTCATCTCCCAACACTCCCGGTATGAGCCTTATTACCGACTCGATTATAACCATTGCGGCAACTTCACCGCCGTTTAATATGTAATCGCCGACTGAAATTTCATCCGGCTGTAATAGTTCAACTATTCGTTCGTCAAACCCCTCGTATCTGCCGCATAAAAGCAAAATACGGCTCTCACCAGAAAGCTCCTCGACTACTTGCTGCGTTAATTTTCTGCCCTGCGGTGTCAACATCACCAACTTTCCAGGTGATGTGCCAAAATTTTGCTTCACGTCTTCAACGCAAGGAACGACTCTGTCTACTTTTAACACCATACCTGCTCCGCCGCCAAAAGGACGGTCATCCACGGAATGATGTTTGTCAGTTGCCCAATCCCTTATGTTATGCAATCTTACTTCGACCAAATCCCTTAGAATTGCCGATTTCAGGACGCTTTCCGAAAGAAATCCGTCAAAAATACCGGGAAATAAGGTTAAAACGTCGAATTGCACGTTACATAAGGAGTGAGGCGTCAGCTCAGAAATTCAAAAACGAAAGCATGACACTCAATGCCATGCGCAGTTATTGAACAGCAGCTTTCCGAACTAAATTTTCAATCATTGAATTACCAATCCAAAGATCAGCAGTTAAACATAATTGGCAAATTTATATTCGAATTATACGCTGCTCTAAAACTATTTTATTCGGCAGCGGTTTCAGCTGGTGCTTCAGCAACTGGTGCTTCGGAAGCAGGAGCTTCAGGTGCCGGTGCGGCGGCTTCAGCTGCTTTTTCCGGTTTTTTCTTTTGACGCGGTGTCGGGGTCGGTATGTCGTTAATGCTTGGACGACGACGCTTTTGGGCAAGTCTTTCAAGTGCCGCTTGCTGTTCAGTCAGGTGTGTTCCGTTCAGGCCGTACTTTTTGATTAGCACAATTGCTTTATCGGAAGGAACGGCACCAACGCTTTGCCAGTACGCAATCCGTTCGCCATTCAGAATAGCGCGGGCATCGGTTTCGGGCACCATTGGATCATAAATTCCGAGTTCTTCGAGAACTCGCCCGTCACGGGGAGTTCTACCATCCATTGCACATAAACGGAAAAACGGACGATGCTTACGTCCCATCATCTTAAGTCGAATTCGTACTGCCACTTTTAGTTATACCTCGGTTTGAAATTAAAGTGTGGAATATTATACCATGCGTAGTCATTATATCGCAGTTTTCCTTGCTTTGCCCTGCGGGAAAAGCAATTGTATGAAAAGCGAGTAAACTGCAACACATTGGCAACGTGCAGTATACCAATGCGTTATATTAGGTTCTGCTACATCACCAAGATAAAATTGTAGGGTTGAAAACGCTGATCTAAGACCAGCGGCTAAACATAATCGACAAATTTAAATTTGGCTGTGTATTAACTTACTTTACCTTTTTTTCTTATCACGATCTCTTTTACGTTTTTCTTTTTCGCGGTCTTTTTTTGCAGCCGCTTTTTCTTTTGCTGTCAAGCGTTTGCCGGTCCCGACTTTCGATGATTGGAAGGAA
>JBOFQC010000031.1:0-3397 GCA_051660725.1 Thermoguttaceae bacterium | reverse complement strand
GTTTAACTTTTTGACATCGTTTTTGATATGCTTTTTGGGCTGCTTTTCCATGAGACCTCCTTGTTGGAAAAGCGGATTTTACACTATTTTCAGACTGGAAAACAGGCCAATTTCGCATTTTGATGCGTCGGCCCTGGGGACTTACGTCCCTGGCTCGCTGTTTTAAAATTATTCGACTTTCCAGCCGAGAACGCCGGCGGAAAATGCATTTTGCAGCTGAATTTCAATTCGTAATCCGTTAGTTTCAACCGGCGTGAACTCCACGCTGTTCCATTTATCTTTCTCGGTTCCGAATTTCGAAGTTGTTTCAACCGGCACCCAATCATTACCCTTTCGGTAAAACATTTTCCAGGAATGTGGAAGCCGACATTCGCCCCGCGGTTCGTCATCGAACCAGTAAATCGAGGTTTTAGACAACATTTCCGGCTTGTCAAACCGGTACTCAATCCACTCTTGCGTACCTTTGTGGTTCCAAAAAGTCAACCGCGGAATCGAGTGATCGTCAGAATTTTTCGGTTCATTTTCTTCGCAAAGTGAATCAACCGTGTCGTTTCCCCAACAGTGGGAAGCAGACGGAATCGCCTTTTCCATAAGCGTAAGCTGCTCATTAGGTTGGTTAAGCATCTCCGGTGTAAGGTTCCGGTAAAGAATCGGTTCGCCGGTTTTTTCGTTTACCCAGCCGGTAATATCCAAGTTTTGGAATTTTTTGCTCAGTCCTTCCTGACGGACCCAGACTTCCATTTTGCCCGGTTCGCGGGTGTCCCAAGCAAAGTAAGGAACAGCCGTAAGTTTCCGTCCGTCTGCGTTTTTACAGGTGATTACGCCAATTCCGCCGAGCAGGTCCTTTTTGAATTCGTATTGGAACTCAGGATTCTTGGCCAAAACTATCCGGTCAACCGGCACTTCGTTATCGCACTGTTCGAAACAGTAAACAAGCGGCCCACGCATAATTGCCACGCGGCCTCGGTCTGCGGTAACTTTCGGATTAGCAAGCACACGGTACGGAGTCAGCTCTGCATTGATTCCGAATCCAAAATCATGTTCCGGACCTTTTATTACCTTTGTAGCATAACCGTTTGCGTAAACGTCTTTTTCATCTTCTGGAGTTATAACTTCTTTACCGTCCACGAATACTGTCACTGAATCGGATTTAGAAGGTATTGGATCATTGGCGGATTCTCTTGTCCGGTATTTTAATTTGAACCCTTCAACTGGTTTCTCCGCGGCGATTCTCAGGAACCACCCGGCATCCCAAGGGTAGTTGGTTTCCATTTTCAGCTTCATTTTGCCGAACTTCGGGTGATCAATTTCCGATTCACCGGCAATGTATTGGTTCACGATTATTCCGTCGTCGTCAATTGCGTATTGGTAACCGGGCAACGACGGGACGAACCGGACCACGTTTGTCGGACAGCATGCGCAATCATAAAACGGTTGGCGGTGATGATTTCCGCCAGAAGCGAGTGGGTTCACGTAAAAGAAGCTTTTTCCGTCCATTCCAATTCCGGAGAGCACGCCGTTGTAAATAGCGCGTTCAACAATGTCGGCGTATTTCGCATCGCCGTGCATGAGATTCAAGCGGTGCGCCCAAAGTACCAATCCAATTGCGGCACAAGTTTCGCAGTACGCACTGTTGTTCGGCAACTCAAACGCTTCGCCGAACGCTTCCCCTTCATGTCTGGCACCTATTCCGCCGGTAATGTACATTTTCTGGTTCACTACGTCGTTCCAGAGCGTGTTCATTGCGTTTATCAGCTCTTTGTCACCCGTGTAAGCGGCAACGTCCGCGACTCCGGCGTAAAGGTACATTGCACGGACTGCATGCCCCATTATTTCGTCCTGCTTCCGCACCGGTTTGTGATCCTGCGAATATGCGCCCTGCAGTTTGTCAGTACGTACCGCTTGGTCGCCCCTTACATCAATGAAGAATTGCGAAAGGTCGAGGTATTTTTCGTCGCCGGTAAGTTGGTACAGTTTAACCAAAGCCAGCTCAATTTCTTCGTGGCCGGGCACTTCGACTTTTTTGCCCGGTTCGCGACCAAACGTATCCATTATGTGTGCTAAAAACTTTTCGGTCACGTCAAGTAACTTCCGGTCACCGGTTGCCTGATAATATGCAACTGCCGCTTCCGTCATGTGTCCGGCACAGTAAAGTTCGTGCATTACATGTGTGTTGGTCCACTTTTTGTCCGGTTCGACGAGTTCGTAATACGTGTTTATGTATCCGTTAGGTTGCTGTGCGGCGGCAATCCATTCAATAACTGCGTCGGCTCGCTTTTTCAGTTCGACATCCGGGTGGTCGGCCAATGAATACGCCGTTCCTTCAAGGAGTTTGTACACATCAGAATCGTTGAAATAAATCCCTTGGAACTTCCCGTCCATTAGTTTCGCTGCTTTGGCGAAGTTTGTGAATCTGCCGGTGTCTTCACACCATTTATAATTATGCGGAATCGAGATTTCCCGATTCGTTTTCAACCGCGGCGACCAGAAATGGTCGTTGAAATGCACATTGGTAAATGGAACCGCTCGCATTGCCAGATTTTTCGGCTCTGTCTCCTGAGCCGTAAAAGCAAACGCAAATGCCTGAAGCACAACGAAAAATGACAAAAAATACGTTTTCATAGTTGTGTTGTAATAAAGTAAATACTAACCTGGTAAATTTTGTGTTTGGAAACGCCGATCTAGGATCGGCGGCTAAACAACATTGGTCTCACGTCTTTTGCAACCTTCTTAATCGCCGGAACTCGAAAAACAAAAAAGCAACTGCCAGCGTAATTGAGCCGCAGTCAGAAAGCGGGAATGATAACCACACACCGTCCAAACCATTTAAGCCGTCCAAACTGGCTGAGTAATTTGTTAATACGCCCGGCAAAATCAACAGTGCGGGGACCAAAATCACAACTTGTCGCACCAACGTTAAAATCAGCGCTTTAGTCGGGCTGCCACTCGATTGGAAATAATTGGATGCGGTAATCGCAATGCCGACCCCCGGTAACATTATCATTACGAGTCGAAACGCTCTTACACCCAGAGCGATAATTTCGGTTCGTTCAGGCGAATCCCATTTTACGAATGGAAAAATAAATAACTCCGGTTTAACAATAATTGAGATAAAGCAAATTAACGAAAATGTTAAACTACATATTAACCCAAGTGATAGGGTTTTTTCTACCCGCCTGAAATTTTTTGCCCCAATATTGTATCCGACAATTGGTTGCATACCTTGTCCAAGACCGAGCAGCGGCATCAGAAACAACATGAAAGTTGAGAACAGAATCCCCATTATCATAATGGAAACATCCGCTCCATGTGCCAGGTTGTGCGACTTGCCGTATATTTCTCCGTAATACTTAAGTTGAAGGTTTTGCAGTATTTGAAAAAAACAAGCGACGCTTTG
>JBOFQC010000030.1:0-4476 GCA_051660725.1 Thermoguttaceae bacterium | reverse complement strand
TTTGAACGAAATCTTCCGGTTTGGCGGCACTTGGCGGAGTGGCTGAACCTGCCACCATAGCAGCGAATCTGCCGGGGTGTTGCCTTGTGTACTCCCACGCAGCATTTCCACCTGAACATAAGCCGAATACGCTGATTTTATTTGTGTCGATTGGATATTCCTGAATTACCGTTTCGAGTATTTCATTTGCAATTGTAAGAGGGGCGTCTCCTTTACCATCTCCACCTTCAACCGAAGCTGTCCAATTCGTGTTGTCAGCCGGGCACTGTGTCACGATCATAAAAAAGTCTAGCTTCCCTTTGCCAGTCAGAAATTCAATTGTAGACTGCACATGCGATAACTGACGGGTATTGTCATCGCCACTTTCGCCCACGCCATGAAACCATATTACCAATGGATATTTCTTGTCGGGATCAATGTAAGTTGGGAACAGCATGCGAAACATTATAGGCTCGTTATCGTATCTGCCGCCGGTGTAGTGGTACTTCATTGCTGCAAAACAGTCTACTACACTTGGGTTTGCATTGTATCCGCCGTCATCGTTTTTTTCCGATTCGCTTGATGCCGCTTCCTGAATTTCACGTCGAGACACTTCTTTTGATTTTTCAACCAAGATAATTTTCGGTTCTGACGCAACGGCATAACCGCTTGTGAGCAGAGTAATTACGGTTATTACAAACGCAATAATCATTGTTTCAGTTCTCCCAAAAAGTCACGACCCATTCTTTAATGAAGTAAAATGTCGTGGCAATCACTAACATTAGCACGGTAAAACTCAGCAACGCCAACCATGAAAAATCTCCGAACCCGAACCATCTTGAAAGTGGATAGTAGAAAAACTGTAATAAATTTACGCAGTTAAGTATGACAAGTACCGCCATAACAGCAGTGATAAATACTGACATCCGGTTAAACCGGATTGCGGCATCAGCTTCGTTTCCGTCGTAAAACTCCCAGTTGTAATATGTTATGTACCATTTGATTGAAAAAATCAATACTAAACCTAGGGCAAGAAAATACCACCAGGGCCAAAGTCGCACGTCAAGCGAACGGAAAATGGTATCAATTATACCGGGATTAACGAAACAACCGATGTTAAAAATGAACAGCCCGCCAAGCAGCATCCAAGTACTAGCAGACAGGTGATACCACCGCGCATCCGGGTCTATATCGGGCACCAGTTCGCCTTTAAGGTTTCTAACTTCTTTTAACATCGGATTTCTCCATTTTTTTCTTGTGAGTAGAATTAAATTTTAGCAGCCAGATTATCAGCAACAACCCTGTTAACGGAACCATAAACAATTGCCAAGAGATGGTGCCATTATACATGAATCTACATAATGGATCATAATACAGAGGTCTGTAAATCCAGTTTATCGGGAAGTTGTACAGGTAGACCATGCCGTAATGCGTGTACCATCGTGGTGACGCCATGATGTCTGAGCATCGAAAGAATACCCAGAATACAACAAATACAAATCCCCATTTAGCATAAACCGGATATGAGGACACGTTAATACTTTTCCCAAACGATACCCATTTACGAAGAAGCCATCTGGTAATTTTATAACGCATTAAAAATGTCACAATTGTGATGTTTAACTTGCTGGTTTTTAATGTAAAAACCGATTTCTTCCAGAAGTTTGAATCGTAGAACGCTTTGATTCTTGATTGCGTTTTCGGAGATTTTAGAATTTGTACAGAGGTTATGCCAATGAAAATGATCCACAAATTGACAGCGTACCAAGTTGGCCAATGAAATGGGTTTAGATAATGCCAAAACAGCTTTGCCGTCATAGACGAGTTTGACGAATCTCCCATGAAAAAGGCAAAGTTGACCAACACCAACCCGGCAATTACGAGCAGCGTCAGCGAATTGAAATACGATTTTTTAGCCTTGCTTTGTGGAACGCTCATTCGTTCTCGCTATTGTTCAGATGCAATTCAATTTGAAAATCATAGATTAATATACTCACATTATTATATAGTCATATAATTCACCTAAAACTGCCCAAAAAAATTTATTTTTTACAAAAATAGTTAAAAATAATTGGATTCCCTGTTAAAACATCATTGTTTTTGTTATATTGCTGTTTTTTCCTTCCGCGAAACAAATATTTTATTATTTCTTAATTACATTCTTTTATATTTGGTTGCAAATATAACTTTGGCAGTGTATCATAACTGCTAGTAATATTTAATGAAGGTCGAGTATTTCATTTTTCGATAAATCTTCTGTACACTTATATTTGGGTATTTTTGGGGCTGCAATTAAACCTTATGTCACACGATATTACACAAGAATGTAATTACCCTGACGACGAACCACCTACTGATGCTAATGCTGTTCAAAAAAATAATGAAACATCATCGCCGGATGTACATGGTAAACAAGAATTGATTGACATTGTTGAAAAAGCAAAAAATAATGACTTTGAAGCATTTTGTACATTAATAGTCCCCTTCAAGAACTATATACGCAAGATAATCTGGACGAATGGTAATTTTGATAATCAGACTATTGATGATATTTATCAAGAAGTCATTATTGCGACCTATTGTTCACTTAAGAACCTGAGGAATTTATCACTTTTTACGAGTTGGCTTAAATCTATCGTTTCTAATATATCCAAGCAGCGTTTAGCAAAAGACACTCGTGAGAACGTTGCTATTTCAGAATATAGCCATATATTAAAGATAATTTTTGCAGAAAAAAATGAAAAAAATCAACCGGATTATGAAATTGAGATCGAAGAGTGTAAAACAAAAGCTAACGAAATACTTGCGGAGCTACCAGATGACCTCAGAGAAGTATTTAAGCTTTTTTATGTGTTGAATGAGTCGTATACGGAAGTCGCTAATCAATTAAAAATATCCACAAAGAAGGTAAAAGCCAAACTCAGAAAAGCCGAAAACTTGGTCGCAAAACATCGCGATAGAATGTCTGTGGTTGTGCTTTTACTGTTCAACGACTATCCAAAAACAATAGCATCTGCCGCAATCGACACAATAAATGGTAAACACAATCATACAGAAGAAATTATCGTCGCTGGCGGCGTATTATCACATATTTACTCGTCGCTGCTTGCTCCGCTCTTGTTTATTGGATGGGTGCTCGGTGTTATCGGCGGAGTATTCGCCTGCGGCATCTCAGTAGTGAAAAACGCACCTTCTGTACAACTTAAGCGCTGGCACATAATTAACAATTTTATCCTTTATAATTTACTTTTCATTGCTCCCGTAACTATACTATGCGTTGGGGCTTGCCTGCCTCTGAAAATTAAACCTACTTATTATGCGTTTTTTCTATTTTTTCTTGGTGCAGGTATTCTCTGTTACATAATATACTCCTTGATGAGTTTTCAAAATGTGAAAAAGCACACATACACAGTTTCGTTTGAAAAACTACAAAAGATTATTAACTATGGAGTAATAATAGACACTGCTTGTATTATAATTGCTCTAACAACCGGGATATACGGCTCATGGCTTAAAAACGCAGATATTCAAGCCAGTTTTTTAATTTATTCTGTAGCAATATTGGCATACCAGTTTTTTGCTTATAATCAATTCAAGTACTTATTAAATCTTTGTGAAAAACAATATGCAGACCAATCGGACGCAAGTCCCAGCCCAACAAATCGAACAGCAGAATACTGGCTAATTATCGCAGCAATGCTTTTTGTTGCTGGACCTTGTATTGGACATATTCTAACCAAGTGTACCCATCCGATAATGTCAAGCTATGAAATAGTTGTCTATCTTTCATTATGGTATTTGGTGATTATTGCAAATAATAAATACAACGGTAACAGATATAAAAGAATTGCTTTAATGTGTGTATTTCAAATTATCACTAGAATATTATTGTTACAGTTCGTTTACTTTCCAAACCAATAAGCAACAAATCGTCCTTCTTCGTAAGAAACATATTTTGCATTTCCTAACGGTTCATTTTGGCAATAGTTCTCTTGAGTACAATGGCAACAAATATCCGCTTCCGCACTCATGCTCGCGTCAACTGGAATAATTTCAAATTCTGAATCTGGTTTAGGTGGGGCATGAAAATCGGTCTTTTTCGCGGCCATTTTGTTACCTTTCATTTCTTAATGTTATGCTACTTTAGTTATGTAAAGTCGGGAAACGCACTTGCATTGCAGTGTCACGCTGCCCCAGGTTTCTATTTTTCGATAGAACCAAACATGACACAAATAAACAAATGCGTCCCCGCATAGTTTTATACCATACGCGAACAGTAAACGCTTGTTTTACCGTTCAATAATAAACCTCAACATATTGACAATAAGCACTTTATCAAATACTTTCGCATTTTAGCAATTCGTAAACAGCCTCTGGATTACGCATTTTGAGGGTTGCGTATCTGATAGGCTTTTCAGTTCGCGGAACGGAATCGCTCGGTTTCACAAAAGCGGTCGGGTTCTGCTCCATTATTTCCGTGTAAGTCTGTAAAATCAA
>JBOFQC010000029.1:0-1645 GCA_051660725.1 Thermoguttaceae bacterium | reverse complement strand
TTCTCCTCTAAAATAAAAACTCTGGCAAAAATACAGTCAGAGTTTTTGGGTTTTTTATTCGTTTCCTTTTGGTTTCGTTAAGTCGACTGTTGTTGTCTGGAATAACTCATCTAACATAATTTTTTCCGGACGTTCGTGTTTAGAAATCCATTGGAATGCTCCGTATACGAGTGTCATCGGAATCAATAAACCGACCATCGTAATTTTCGCCATAAATTCACGTAAGAAATAACGCCAATATGTCATTGGTTTTTTCGTTGCTTCTAAACGAATGCGCATAATCCAACGACCAATCGTTTGACCTTTCACTAATTTCGGCATAATCGCGTACAGATAAACTGAAGCAATTGCCAAACTTAGCATCATAAATCCACTGTACAACATATTTCCTTCAGCAGCATACATTTGCATACTCGTTAAGAAAATAAATGCAATCACAGCGTATACGCCAAAATCTAAAGCATATGCTAGTACCGGTTTCCACCAAACTGCTTGTTCAAATGTTGGCTCAACAGCTGGTGTTGTTGCAACTAATTCTTCCACGCTTGTCCCCAAAGCGGTTTTACGTAATTTTGTTCTTCCCATTTGTTCTCCATTCATGCCCTTGCTTGACGATTTGCCCAGTGGCAAACAAGGTTGTTCATTTTTTTATCATCTTTGTAAATTTACCATAAATAAAAGCGAGAATCAAGTCTGCGCAGATTAGAAAAACCGCCATCAAATGATCGCGGTTTTTTAAGATTTAGATCGGCATTATTTGCTTGGCGTTTCCGTAGCTTGTTGTTTCAACTTACGCGGACGCATTTCCACATATTCAGCCTCAGGATCGTTTTTATGACTCGTCGTCAAAAAATACGCTCGGAAATCTTCAGCATTTTCATACGTGAGATAAGGATTCACTGGTTCAACCGCTTTGCGCACTTGATACCAAAACCCTTGATGTTCTGGTGAACCAATCGGCGAGCTCAACGGAAATTCGATTAACGGAACTTCTACCCCAATTGACGCAAGCCCCTCAACGATCACTTCCGTCATGATTCCCATTTGTTCATCATCACTAGCTTCTCCAGGACTTTCCATCCATGACTCATATCCATATTTATTTTCTTTGTGCTTTTTCCAATGCACACCACAACTTGGACTATTTTGTAAGCCAATGAAGGCTGTTAATCGATAGCCATTGTTCACAAACTCTTCAATCATCTTCAACGGTGTCGCAAAGGTTTCTTGGCAATGCTTACGGAAAAAAACATTGTCATACTGTTGACGACCTTGCGGATTCCGGTTGTAGCCCCCTAACGTAAACTCGGGACAATGGTACTGAATCACACCAGTACGGGTATTCGCTAAATACGCCGTCAATTCATGCGTTAACGGAAAGTTTTTTCCCAACACATGAACACGACAATATGGATTAAGTAAGCAATTCGCAACTAAAATAATGCGTTTATCTTTTGGCATCGGTTTTCTCCCCTTTGTTGATTATATCGCCTATTTTAAAGTGTTCGTCCCCAAAAAACAATTCACTTCCTTAAATTGAAGCTTTTTTTAGGTAAAACTCTAGCGTTCTTTAAGTTGCTTGTGCGCAATCGGTGCTATGATAAGCAAGTATTCATTCAAAAAAAGAAAGTGAGCTGATCGTATG
>JBOFQC010000028.1:0-2253 GCA_051660725.1 Thermoguttaceae bacterium | reverse complement strand
AACCACGACTTTTGAGCCGCTGGCATTCAGGTCGGTTCCGTTATTTCTGCTCTTCGGTGAGGTTTGTGCGTACGATTCAGCTGCTCCGTTTGCGTTTCTTTTTTCTGCTGAGTTGCCGGACTCAAACCAAGTCGGACATGTGGTTTCAATGTCAATGTTTTTCGTTCCGCATTTTACACGACTTAAAACGTGACCGGACATTTCCAATCCACTGGCTTCCAGACCGAGTTTTTGAGCAATCGCATTGTAAATAATTGTCGCACTGACACAGTTGAAATTTCCTGAATCAAGTGCCGCTGCCGGGCTTGAATCCTCAATTTTGTAAGTTCCGGTAAAAACTTCTTTGTGCATTGCTTCATACACATTTCTGATAAGTTCTTCCTGATTTTGAGTCCCTTTTCCCTCATTTGCACGACTTCTCAGTGAAGCGACGATTTTGTCAAGATTCTTTTCGTAACTTTTGATTTCACTTACGGTTAAAATACCTTCAGAGATCAAAGAAGCTCGAAACAGGTCAAAATTGTCCCACTTTCCGTCTTTTGCATCTTCTAACAGATTTTTTTCAATTGCAGGAACGTTTTTTAATAAAAAGTAATACTTTGTGAGCTGATTGCCTGCGTTTTGGTTTACCCGTCTTTCAACAGACACAAGAATCTGGTCGTTTTCAACAACAATTTTTTTCGCGTCTTTTTCGTTCAGAGCTCCCAGAAATTCCAGAACCTCATGATGTTGTGCTTCTTCAGCGCGGACGCTTTCAGGACAAGCACCTGCGGTAACGCAAAAAATAATCGCAAATAAAAAAACTACAGATTCTCTCATCGTTCTTTCTGCCAGAAAACTTCCAGTTATAGGTAGCAAAAATTTAATAAAACATAAAACAAATGTATTTTTCATGATACGTACCTTTCGTGTTGAATAAACGTTCTTGATGTGAAATAAGTGTTCTTGATATGAATCTAATCGGACCTTATTCAAAATAACTCCTAATTACCTCGAATAACTACTTTTGTGTGATTGCCAAAAAATCCAAAATTGCGGCAAGCGTTATTTTGCTGACGTTTTCAAAAAAATTGCCCGCGATTTTTCAAGGTGAAGTGTAACGAATCCGCAAAAATCGAGGATATTTGCGTTAGACCTTAACAAACCTGTTCAAATTTTTCGCAAAAGTCAATAAGTCTTTTCAGCAAGCAGTGTAAATATCATAAACTATTTGGCCCGTCTTGTCCTTTAATGGAAATAAAAATTTTGATTAAAAAAACACAAAAATCACTCTTTACAAACGGAATGTATCGATCATTCCGAAAAAAACGACCCGAATTGTATCATAAAAATACAATCAGTTCACTGATATATGTTGTGTTGAATGTTTGTACAGCCCAAAAAAGCGGTACACGTTGAATAGTTTCTGATAAGATATACATGTTTAATCACGTATACGTTTTATAATCGAGTTTGTATAAGATAAAACCCGAAAAACATCAAAATTAATTAAAGATTTGAAAAAATGGGAGATTGCCGTGAAAAGATGAATTAGACGTTAGACGTTAGAAAAGCGAGCCGTCAACGTAAGTTGGCGGGTTTGACCACATTGAATCAAAAATCTGACGTATAAAACCTACGTCTTGTATCTGAAGTCTGAAGCCTAACGTCTAACGTCTGATTATCTATCTAAACAGCATTCCTGCGTAGCCGACGACACGGTTTCTGTCACCGCTACGTTGGGCACTGGTGGTATATCCGATCTGCACGCATTCGTTGAGCATATTCATCTGGCGGAGCGTTTCCAATACGAAAACAGCGGGCGTGACACCACACATCGAGATACGGTTTTCCACCACAACGTCAAGTAATGTACGCGGATTCAAGGTTTTAACCGCATCGAGCGCGATTTTGTCGACTTCACGTGTCGCTTCTTCCGAAGCATAATGATTCATATCAGTTGAAATAATAAGCATCGGCAATTGCGGCAGCCTTAACAGCAGATTTGCGAACTGAATCGCTTCTTCCTGTATCACGTCCCACTGTTCGCTGTGCATGACGACACCAACGACTTTCGTGTGCGGCGAAAGCCTCGCAATAATCGGCAACTGCACTTCAATTGCGTGTTCCTGCTCGTGTGCTACTGCGTCGAACTGCATAATATTAACAGCTTCAACCATGTCATTCGCAAGAGCGAAATCGGATTCGACATTGCGGCCCGGCAAAATCCATGTGCGATTCGGTGCAACGGCCCAATCCGGTCCGCCACTTCTG
>JBOFQC010000027.1:0-6141 GCA_051660725.1 Thermoguttaceae bacterium | reverse complement strand
ATCAACAACGTCAAAATGAATATATTGTACAAATATTTCCTGGCTGTTTAAAAGAACAAATAGAAATCGCTCTTATGTATTATGACTTTACGCAAGCGAGTAAACCCGAAGGAGTCGAAAGAGCGACGAAACAAATGGGGGATGTTTTTGATGCAAAAGTTCTTCCTGACTTGATGAAAAAATTCAATGTCGAAAGCAGAGCTGCTCTAAATAGGGAGCTTGAAAAGGTGGGCAGCTCAATTGAACGTGAAAAACAACAAGCAGTACGGCAAAATATTGCGTTGTATTGGAAACGGAACTGCATTTCCGAAGCGACCGGAGAGTGTACACATGATGAAATGCTTGAGTATTACAACACGCATTTATATGAATACGAACATAAAGCACGTGTAAAATGGCGACAACTGAGTGCAAGTTTTGCAAAATCAGGTTCCAGAGAAGAAGCATATAATAAAATCGTTTGGATGGGAAACCAACTTTGTGCAAAAGTTCCATTTGATCAGATTGCGAAAGAGCACTCAGACGGACCAACAGCGAAGGAAGGCGGGGATTGGAAATGGACCGCGAAAGGAGTACTTGCTTCCGCTGAGCTGGAAAAAGCTATCTTTCAGATCAAGGTAGGAGTTTTAAGCCGAATAATCGAAGATAAAACAGGCTTTCATATTATTCAGGTTCAGGAACGTGAAGAAGACCGTTGCACACCGTTTTTGGAATCGCAGGCGGATATTCGAAAGAAAATAAAAAATCTTCGTATGAAGAAAAAAGAAGACGAATTTATCGCCGATCTTTATAAAAAATACAAGCCGGAAACTTATCAAAACGCAATCAGCCGAATTTACAATCACGAGCCGCAAGTGGTTCTTCCGCAAGACCCCGGTACGTCGCTGCATAATAGGTAAGAAGACGTTAGAGGTTAGACGTTAGAATTTGTCGGGCAAGCCTGACTTTTTAGACTTTTAGTAAAAATTCACCTTGTCTTTTTTAATTCTAACGTCTCAAGTCTCAAGTCTAGCGTCTAACGCTCACTACAATTCCGGCTTTTCCAAGCCGCCGCTTAATAGTGAACCGGAAAGCAGAACCCGCGTTTCCATCAGCGTACACATATTATCAAGGTGTTCGACCTGAACGCTGATAAGTGTTCTTTGTGCATTTAATAGCTCGAGAGAACTTTGTTCACCTCTTTTATAACCGTTCAGTGTCAGATCAAGTGACTCTTTCGCTTCTGCAAGAATACCGTCCTGATAAGCGGTGACACGATTTCTTGCGGTCAAATAATCACCGTACAGTTTTTCGAATCGGGAAGAAATTAGAAGTTCGGTTCGTTCCACGTTTCTATTCGCGGCGGCAAGTTGAGCCTTGGCATACTGAATATTTCCTTGATTTTTATTTCGCATTTTAATCGGGACCGCAACACCAAAAGAAAACTCCGTGTCATTTGTTTCGGTGTTATATGCCACAACTGCGTTTGTGTCGTAATCAATTCCAGCTTCTTTGCATTCTTGTCTTAACTTTGCCTTTGCCGTTTCGACGTTTGCGTAAGCTTGCCGCAGTTCGGGACTGATTGATCGGATTTCCTGAAGGATTCCGTCAGCGGCAAATTCAGGCGGAATACTTTCGATTTGGTCCGAAACGGTAATTGATCTCACCTCGGGCATTCCGAGCAAAATTGCCAACTCCCGCGTCGCTGTCTGCCACGCAATTTTTGTGTCGTCGAAAGCAATTCGGGTTCTCTCTGCTTGGATTTTCATTTCGAGGTATTCGGCGCGAGACAATTCTTTCGCTTCAAGCAAAGCAGCACCTGCACGTTTAGCTTCTTCTGCGATTTGCAGCAGGTTTTGCATGACGCGTAGTTTTCTTTCTGCAAAAGCAACTTTATAACCAAGCATTAAAGCGTCGTTTTCCACCTTAAGACGCTGAATTTGGTACATTTGCAGTGCCGCTTTGTATTCACGATCAACTGTAGCTTGACGTGCCGTTAGTTTGGATTTCGGAACAATTGGTTGCGAGATAGAAACGCCGTGTTTTCCGCCGGTGTTGCTTAATTCTTCGGCTACATAACCAACGGTTGGGTTTTCTTTTAAACCTGCCTGCAACCAGAGACCGCGGAGCGACTCCGCCAAGTTTGCCGCTTGCTGTACAGCCGGGTTATTCTGGCCCGCGATTTGCCTTATCTCAGCAAGAGTTAAAGTTTGCACATTCAACGCATCTTGCTGTGCGTGCAACGTATTGGACAAATTTGTTATTACAAAAAATAATAACAATAACGTGTAAATTGATTTAGTGTTTGGCATCTGTTTTCTTTTCATCCATGAATATTGAGTGCAATCCGACAAACCCATTTATTCGGAATCGGCTTGCATTGCCAAACTATCTAATTTTTTTAGAACTGCCGTAAAAGAAGCGATTTAAGGAAAAATCGCGACAATCCACACAACCGGCAAAGACGTATATTGCGAATTAAAATTATCGTGACCGTGAACGGTTTTTTAAGGAGATAGGAGATAGGAGATAGGAGATAGGTGAGCAGGTGATTCGAAATTACCTGAAGTCTAACTCGCCGACCTAAAGTCGGCGGCTAAACTTCCCATCCTAACTTCTAACTTCTAACTTCTAACTTCTAACTTCTAAATTCTAAATTCTACCGAGAGCGGCTACATACGTTCTTTAACCTTGTTCAGTTTGCGACTTAACGAGAGAATCAAGTTCAAACGCTTTGTGTGCGTCGCGGCGGGCTCCTTCAATGTCACCCATGTCGTGAAGAACAAGCGAACGGTTTTTGTATATGCTTGGGTTGTCTGGATTTAGCTCAATTGCGCGTGTTAGGTCTTCCACACTTTCTTTGTGCTTGCCCAGCAACCTGAAGATCAGGCCACGGTTGAAGTAAGGAGAAGAAGCTTTCGGACTGATTTCAATCGCTTTGTTGTAATCATTTAGCGCAGGCTCAAGTTCGCCCAATTTTGTATAGGCAACACCACGAAAACAATGCGCCGAAAACGAATTCGGACAACATCTTAACATTTCGGTGAAATCATTAATCGCGTCTTTCAAAGAACCGGTTTTCGAATGGATCATCCCCAAATAATTCCACCCTTCGACATTGTTCCGGTCCATTTCGAGTCCCCGCGTGAGATCAATTATCGCACCGGCAAAATCGTTCGTAAGATACTTGATATGCCCACGTCTTATGTAAGAATCCGCAACATTTGGCGACAAACGAATCGCTTCGCTGCAGTCGTCAATTGCGTTTTTGTACTTTCTCAACTGTTGGTATGCAAGGGCTCGACTAATATACGCTTTTGAATTTGAGGGGTTTACTTGCATTGATTGCGTAAACTCGTTTACCGCTTCATTATGCAAACCTCTCTTGTAATAAATGTAGCCACGATTTGAAAACGCTTTGTAATCACGTGGTGCAAGTGATAACACCGTTGAGTATTCTTCCAACGCCTCATCCAAACGGCCAAGTTGCTCAAGCGCGTTGCCTCGGTTACCGTGCGCTTTTACATGTTTCGGATTCAGTGCAATCGCACTTTCGTAATCTTTGATTGCGTCCTCGATTTTATTCTCCATGTACATAATCAAGCCGCGCGCAACCAAAGGATCAGGGTCTTTCGGATCAAGTACAATGCATTTATTATAATCAAGCATTGCCAGATCAAGTTTTCCTTCGGAGAAAAAAAGCATTCCCCTATTATAATAAGCGGCAGCGTAATCGTGTTTTAGCGCAATTGCCTTTTCAAATTCCGCAAGTGCTGCGTCGCGGTCACCCATTTTGCGCAACAAGCAGCCGCGATTAAAAAAAACTGCCGGCTCTTGCGGAGAAAACTCAAGAACTTTATCGTAATCGGACAAAGCTTCTGTGTATTTTCCCATGCCTTCGAAAGCGTTTCCTCGAGTGAAAAACGCTTCCGAAAATTTTGGATTCAACTCAATCGCTTTGTTAAGTTGCGCAACCGCCGATTCGTACTCCTTGCGGCGGAGCATATCAAGAGCATTACGGAGAATATCTGTTTCGTCAAACATTTATGATTATATTTCCAGTAAAAAATCTGGTATTGTCTAACTGAAGTCTGGTACCTGAAGTCTGATACCTTTTATTCAGTTGTACAAATAATTCGCCAAACGTACAGTGTCACGGTTACAATGCTGCGTGACTTCTTTAACATGGTCGAGCGAAACACCTTTGTCGGATTTCAAAATCACTTTCGTGATCCTGCCCGAACTTGGTTTCAATGCGGCTGCAAGGCCTGTTTTTGTGGTTTCTTTTCCTTCGACGTAAATTTTTCCGTTAACTTTTATTTCGACATTTTTTACGTCAAATTGGGCTTTTTTCGCTTTTTCAATTGTTTCGGAAATTGAAACCGGAAGACCGCCGCGTTTTAAACTTTCGTCCGAGGCTTCCATAAACGCGAAAATCTCAACGGTTTCTTTTGCGTCTACTGGTGCTTTACCTGTTTCAAAGAAAAGTAGTATTTCGTCAACGAGCGGTTTGTATCCGTCATAAGTACCAGCCTCCGCGATTCCTTTTTCTCCGAACACTTTAGCGCCGTAACCTGCGTTTCCTTGGTGGATTCCGCGAAAAGTGCCGACTCGTCCGCCATGCCAGACGCCGACGACAAGTTCGCAACTGTCTGCGTGAGTGCGAGAAACCGATTCGCAGCCGGTTCCCATAATCGTAAACAGTGTTTCTACACCGTGTACACCGTACCAGAAAAGGTCAGGATGCTGTTCATTAAATGCACACGGACTTGTCGCGTCACAGCCGTAAATTTTTCCAAGTGGCATTTCGTTTCGCATTTGCTGGAAACCGGTACTGTATCTAAGCGAAGACGCTGAAAAAACCGGAACTTTATTTGCTTCGGCAAGGTCGAAAATCTCGATCACGTCAGAAAGCGAACCCGCCATTGGCTTGTCGATGTAAAGCGGCTTTTTAGCGGCAATCACCGGTTTCGCCTGTTCAAGGTGCGGACGTCCGTCAACACTTTCAAGCAGCACGCCGTCAACGTGTTCGAGCATCTCCTCAACTGTCGGATAAATTGTTATTCCGTTGTCTGTCAGGTATTTCGAGTATTCTGGGACACGTTCCCAACTGCTCGGATTATCTGGCATACCACCTGCGTAAGCTGCCACGACTTGATATTTCGGCACAAGTCCGGTTCCGTTCGGGTCGTTTATTAATCCGACAAAAGCAGGTACGTGTGATGTCGTTGCTCCGATAACACCGAGTCGAAACACTTTTTGCTGTTCTTCGGACTTCGCCAATTTTCGGATTTCCGAAAAATCAGAGCCAGAAAAAGGCGAAAAAATGAGAACCAACACGAAAGTCGCAATTACTAGATTAGCATTAAAGCGTTTCATTATCTTACCGTTTAGCTTTCAAAAGTTGGTGCGAGGAAAACAACGCCGAACAGGGTTCGGCGGCTAACAATAATTACTTCAAAATCAACCTAGAGGTCGGTCTTATCGCGTTCTTTTATTATTTTTTACGGGTTCGTAATTGTGATCACGTTTTCGTAAAACTTTAGCGTCAATAATTCTGTCGGGTGCAGGCTGGTTTTCTTCTTCAGGGTTTATCCGTTGGATATCCGAAAGGACATCAATTCCGTCAACAATGCGTCCGAAAACGGTGTGTCTTCCGTCTAAACTGGCATTTGGTGTGAACATCAGGAAGAATTGGGAACCATTTGTGTCAGGGCCGGCATTTGCCATGCTAATCGAGCCGCGGAAGTGTTTGCGCGCGTTTGGTTGTCGGCATTCGCAGTCAAAAGTGTAGCCAGGTCCGCCAGAACCGGTACCGTTGGGATCACCACCCTGAGCCATAAAGGTGCCAAGAACACGGTGAAATGTCAAATTCTTATAAAAACCGCTTTCAATCAGATTAATGAAGTTTGCAACGGTATTCGGTGCGTCGTCTTCGAACAATTCCAAAGTAATGTCGCCTTTGTTTGTGCGAAGCAGTACTAACGGAAGTTGTTTTGCCGGGTCGGTTTCGGCTTCCTGTTTCTTACGTATTTCAAGTTCTTTTTCCCAGTTACGTTTAAGCAGCGGGAATTGTTGAAGCAGTCCCGGAGTCATGTCTTTATCATCAAGACTTTCTAAATACAGTTGCAAATAGCTTTTTTTTCCGTTGGGTGCAACTGT
>JBOFQC010000026.1:0-1788 GCA_051660725.1 Thermoguttaceae bacterium | reverse complement strand
GTTGATTACGGTTGAAAATCCGCTTTCGATTTATGAAATCCAGAAGCAGCCGTTTTGGCGTGACAGTGCGATTCAACAATTTGTAGTCCGGCTTTTCCAGGATAAACCGACTGTTTTTGAAGTGGTCGAGGTTAAGGAACAAGCGTATTATGCTGAAGGCGCAATTATCGCTATTGGTTGGGTCACAAAAGAAACTTCGCAAATCGTCCCGAAATTTGATGATCCGGGAGTGCAAGAAGAAGTGGAAAAACGCTGGGTGGAGGTCAAAGCTCGTGAATTTGCCGAAAAAAGAGCCGAAGAACTTACGGCAATTGCAAACGAATCAAAAGACAAGCCGCTTTCTGAACTTTTTGCCGACCAAGGTATAAACACAGTGGAAACGGAAAGATTTTCGTGGTTCACAAAGCCATTATCCAGTCTCGGAACAAGCAGTTCACAGATTCGCTTCGGCGAAGTTTGCGAAAAGGGCGTGGCTAGAGGAAACTCTGATTTCGATAACAAGGTCATATTAGCGCCGGGAAATAAATTCATGGAAACCGTCTATTCGCTCACTGTCGGAGAAGCGGGCTACGCGATGAACCAGCCGGAAACGGTTACTTATGTGATACGTCTTGTGGGAACTAATCCTCCTGAAGACATTTTATTTAAACTGTTCACCGTTGCGCAGTACAATGAATACATTGGAACTGGAATTCGCAGTCAGCAATCTGAAATGACCCGCGCGTGGATGAAACAGATTGATGATAGCGTCGGATTCGAATGGGTTGCCAAACCTGCTAGCGCATCTGACAAAACAGAGTAATGCGTAAAAATAGTGCTTTTACTATTATTGAGCTTCTATTAGTACTTGCCCTGATTATTATTATCGGGGCAATTTCATTTCCCTGGCTCCGTACTTCGCAGATTAAGGGACAATTACGAAGTACGGCTCAGCAATTACAGAGCGAATTGTACAATACACGGCTTGCTGCGATGAAGTCGGGACAAGCGTATGTGTTCCGGTTTCAAGGTGGTACCGGTGTATATGAAATTCTTCCTAAAAACGTCTGGGACGAACGGACGAAAAATTTTCGGGCGAACATCCAGAATCTGGGTTCACAAATTGAACAACCCGGCATGGAAAATGTCCGTGCTGTTGGCTCTGCCGACCAGACTTTCGGCGAATCGCTCTATGGAATTCAACAAAATACGCAGAATAACCTGCCGCAAATCTATTCTTCAAGCTCTGTCTCAGCAAGTTCGGCAACTGGTACAGAATCGTTTTTAAAGGAATTACCTTATAAAATAATTTTCGAACCTGTCATCTTGAAACCGCAAAAAAGCCGTCAAACGAGTACGCCCGGATTGGAAACGGTGCGGTCTGTTGGTTCAGAACCCTCTGAAATGCTGCCTCCTAGCGCATCTGAACAATTTTCCTCGTCTGGAAATAGCGGTTCCAGCACGCAACTGGTTTGGTCTGACCCGATTATTTTTTACCCAAATGGTCGCACTTCCAGTGCAACTTTCGGTGTTTGCACGACAAACGGTATGGATTACCGCTGCGGCATTAACTTACGCGGTCTGACAGGAACAGCTCGAATACAAAAGCCGGAATAATTCAGTAAAAAGGCATTTTTTTAGACATCACAGAGGTTTTTTCTTCTTCCGAGTTCTAGCATGTTGTTTGGATTTCCGACTGTTGGTCATTATTTCTTAATTGTACTCACTTAATTGAAAAGTCGCTTTACACCTTTAAACTGTATTTCTTGTGTGACGCAACTTCAGTTTTTCATTTACCTAATCTTGGGA
>JBOFQC010000025.1:0-3245 GCA_051660725.1 Thermoguttaceae bacterium | reverse complement strand
GGAACTGCACTAATTGCAGTGCCGGGCCTTTTTGGAACGATTCTTCAAGTGAAGTTAAAATTTCGCGCCACGGTTTTTGACTGCGATACAGAATTCTATACGCAGCTTTAAGTTGTTTAATATCTTCCGCCGCAAGTCCGGCACGACGCAGTCCGATCAGATTCAGTCCGACGATGCGGCTGCTGAGTCCGTCAACTGTCATAAACGGCGGCACATCCTGAATAATGTGTGCTTGACCGCCGAGCATTGCGAGAGTACCAATTCGGCAAAATTGGTGTACACCAACAGCACCGGAAATATTCGCCCGATTCGACACACTGACGTGACCTGCCAGCATTGCGTTATTCGCTAAAATTATATTGTCTCCGAGCCGGCAATCGTGAGCAACATGCGTGTTGACCATTAGCATGTTGTCATTTCCGATCACGGTTGCTTCCGATTCTTTCATCGCTCGGTGAACGGTACAGTTTTCTCTGAAAATATTTCCATTTCCAATGACAAGCTGACCGCAAACGTCATGTGCCGCGATATGTTGTGGCGCGCCACCCAGAACGGCACCGTCACTCACCTGGTTGTTTTCACCCAGGTAAGTACCGGATTTTACTGTCACTCGCGCTTCAATTCGGCAACCGTCACCAATTGAAACATTGTCTTCGATAACGCAAAACGGGCCGATCTCTACATCTCTACCAATTTTTGCACGAGAACTGATTACTGAGCTGGGGTGTATTCGCACCGCAAAGGTCCTTTCTTTGGTTTACACCGAGGGGTTATTCTATACTGTACAATATCATTAAGTTGACATTTTCCAATAACGGGATTTGTGAATGTAATTACGATTAAACCAACATAATCACGGAAAATTAAGCCGACCAACGTGAGGCGAAATACTTCACGCGAAGCGCACCGCCATGCCGTGCTACGGTATATACGCACACAACATTTTATCACTTCGTAAACGCTTACTTTTCGAATCGCCGTGTAAAAAAAACGACTGTGTGTTATTCTATTATTAATTTACGCCGAGATTTTTTGATATACTTGCCGCTTCTTTACTCTGAAAAGGATTGGTGTTGTACCATTTTTTCTTCTTCGGCGGCGTTTCGGTATCCTGCTCCGTATTTTTCGCCGAATTGTTTTGTGAAGCGTTACGTAGGTAACTTGCCTGTTCAACTAATTCATTCGAGGTTCCTCCCGTGAAATACGGTGCATCCGGTAAGTCCTTGATCTCTTTTTTGGATGCATTCGACTTCTTAAATGGATTCCACGAGTTCTTACTGTTCAATTTCCATGTTGTGCAACCTGTCATTACAAACAGAGTCGAAACAAACAAAAAAATTACAAACGTATTAGTGATAATACTTGCTTGCCGTTTCATTTTAGGTAGGATAAGGAAAACTGATATTTATTGACCACGAATGATAATACTGTCGCTCAGCAAAAACTGCGTTTTTTCTAATGTAGGGCAAGCTGACGATAATCACAAGCTGACGATAATCACAAGCTGACGATAATCACAAGCTGACGATAATCAGTAGCAAACATTAAAAAACTCGGGAAAAAAGCCGACCAACGGGAGGCGAGACACTTCGCGCGAAGCGTACCGCCCATACCGGGCTCCGGTATAATTGTTTTGCAGTATACTCGCTTAACATCCCCTTGCTTTTCCCGCAGAGTAAAGCAAGGAAAGCTGCGGCTCAATGACTACGCATGATAAAAGGTTCCGAATCTTCCTAAAAAAACATTTTTAAGTCAAGAGCGATTTTCGTTTTACGTTGATTTCGTTAAAAATTTTTTAGTCGATCAACCTTATTAAAGCTATTTATTTTGTGTATTTTACTGACATTCACACTCATTGGCCGCTTTTTATAACTCCGTCTTTAAAAAGAAGAACGGGATCGGAACATTTCGTCTTAAACGGCACATCGCCGGAAGACTGGGATTGCGTGAATGGTGCCGCACACTTAAACGTTGAAATAACACCGAGTTACGGCTTGCATCCGTGGTATGTGGATCAAGTCGACACAATTCTGAAAAAAATATCAGTTTCTGTTTCGTGGGCGGAACTGCTTCGTGAAAACCTCGAATCGAAACCGGCTTGCGGAGTCAGGCCCGGCCTCGGTGAAGTCGGACTCGACTTTTCTGGTTGGCGGAAAAACAAAGCTGAACAGATTTCGGCATTGCGTTTACAGCTTAGAATAGCCAAAGAGCTGAAAATTCCGGTTTCAATTCACGCCGTCAAAGCCGAAAACGAAATTTGCGAAATTATTGCCGAAAACGGGCCGTTTCCAGCGATTCTTATCCATTCGTTTGTCGGCTCGAAGCAGTGCGTTGAAAAATTAACGCAGTTCGGTTGTTTTTTCTCGTTTTCCGGGCTGATTTTAAAACCGAACCAAAAACGCCGCCACGAAACGGTTCTTGCCGTGCCGCTTGACCGAATTCTGCTCGAATCGGACAGCACCGTCAGTTACGCATTCGCTGAAGAAACCGCCGAAGAAGTTGACACGGAGCCGCTTTTGCATAGAATTTGCCGAAAAATAGCCGAGATCAAAAAAATAGATTTCGAAACACTAAGCAATATTGTACAAGAGAATTCCACGCAGTTCCTGAACAGTTTCAAAAAAATTTGACCGGTTAATATTGTTACCATGAATAAAACACAAAAAGAATTTTTTCAAGAAGCAATTGATATTGCCAGAACAATTTCCGACGAGCAATCTCGAATTGAAACGCTTCGGTACATTGCCACGAAGCTCGCCGAGTCGAAAATGTGGGAAGAAGCGGAAAAAATAAGAGCTGAACTGCCCCCTTGTGAAAAAGATGACCAGGTCTGCAGCGAATTGAACTACATTATTTGTTTAGTAAATAACAATCGGGCAACGGAAGCTATTCAAATCGCAAAGACAATGTGTGATACTCTTGACCACACACACGCACTTGCGACAATTGCGGAAGTATTATTCAGAGAAGGGGAATGTGAAAGAGCAGAGGAAATTTTTGACGAGGTAATTCGCGACACCGAATCAAATGATCCGTACGGAGACTGCATAACAAATATTGCCGGAATTTTAATCGAACTTGGAAGATTCGACAAAGCTGAAGCACTTGCCGAAAGAATCGAAGACCCCAACTCGAGAATGGATATTTTTCGTTCAATCGCACGTGTCAGGATGATCCAAGATGGCCCTGAAAACGCTAAGCCGTATCTCGAAAAGGCAGTAATTGCTGCACGGGAATTTGACAAA
>JBOFQC010000024.1:0-2001 GCA_051660725.1 Thermoguttaceae bacterium | reverse complement strand
AAGTTCTAACGCCGCCTTCAATTTGCGTTTTTACTCCAGACGGAACCCACGTCGCAACCTGGAAACTGGAAATTACGCCGGAAGCTCTTGCCGTTGCACCAGACGGAACAATTTACGCCGCCGGACTCGGAAAAATCGTGAAACTAAACGAAAAGGGCGAAATCCTAAAGTCAATTGACAGTCCGCACCTTGCAGAACTGCCGCCGCTTCCGGAAGTCGACGACAAAGAAGAAACCGAAGAAGACAAAGTCGCAAAAGAAGCCAAAATCAAAGAATTGACCGAGGAAATGAAGCCGCTGCAAAAAATGCTCTCCGACACCTACGCTGAGCTACTTAAAGCCCAAAAAGCGGAAGATCAGGACGCTGTCATTCGTATTCAGGCCGACATTGAAAAAGTTTCCGAACAGTACAGAAACCTGTTTTCACAAGTAAACGCTCTGCGAATCGACAAAAAAGCACTTATCGTTCAACAAAGAAATGACGCAATGCAAGCAAGAAGCGTAAAAAGTATTGCTGCAACAGATGATGACATTTTCTTGTGCTGTCCACCCGTGAAAGGTTACGCTTCCGTTGTCTGGAGACTCGACAAAAATTTCGAAAATGGTGAAGTCATCGTGAAAAACCTCTCCGGATGCTGCGGACAAATGAACATTGCTGCCGTTGATGGAAAACTCGTCGTCCCGGAAAACGGACGTAAAAAAGTAAACGTCTACGAAAGAGACGGCACGAAACTTTACACTTGGGGCGAAGATGAACGTGATGACGAACTCGCCGGATTCGGAAGTTGCTGTAATCCAATGAACGTGACTTTCGACGCCGACGGAAATATTCTTACATCCGAAGCGAGTGTCGGAGCGGTTAAACGGTACACCAAAGACGGAAAATTCCTCGAATACGTTGCTCTTTCGAAAATTGTGCCGGGCTGCAAACATACTCCGATTGGAATCTCCAAGGATGGCAACACTGTTTATATGCTGGACCTGACACAAGCGCAAGTTATTGTTATGCAAAAACCGTAATTTCATAAGTTGGTATACTGTCGCCCGGCATAAATTGCATGTTTTCTAATGTTGGGAAAGCTGAGGATAATCAGTTCCAAACATTGAAAAACTCGGGAACAGAGCCGACCTATTCACGCCTCGACGGCAGGTCGCGGGAGGCGGACAATTCACGCGAAGCTACTTATGCCTGAACGGCTGGTTCCCGCCCTTACCGGGCTCCGGTTTGGGCGGGCGACTTTCTCCGAAAGTCGCTCCAGTTTCGGATAAACTGGACTACCTATGATCGAGGCTCCGGGACCAACAAATTTTGCGCAAAGTTTTACTGCACGCAATTGTTCACCTGTTCCAGCGGGTACCCTTCCGTTCCGCGCAAAATCGGGTATCATGAGCGGTAATATTCTGCCCAATTTGGTCTTGCCAATATGGTTTCGGTCTGACAGCACAGAACAACGCCAAGTTGGTTTGATTTTCGGGCCAGAACGCTTTTTAAAGTCGGTTTGATTTTTCAGGACAGGACACCTTTAAAAAAGTTCAACTCAACATTTATCTCCACACTTACCTCCACAATGACAAACGCACACGACGCTCAAAACGTTAAAAAACTGACCGTAAACGGCCGTGAAGTGGAATTCACCACTGAACGGAACCTTCTCGAAGTTATCCGTAAAGCAGGAATTGATATTCCGACTTTTTGCTACCACTCAGAACTGAGTATTTATGGAGCTTGCCGACTTTGCTTGGTCGACGTGCAGGGTCGCGGAATAATGGCGTCCTGTTCGACTGCACCGGAAGCCGGAATGGTTATTCAAACGGAAACGGCGGAAATTCGTCAGATGCGTAAAATCAGCGTCGAACTTCTTCTCGCAAATCACAACCGGGAGTGCCCAACTTGTTCGAGAAGCTCGAACTGTACACTGCAAAATCTGGCTCGGCAGCTCGGAATCACCGAAGTACGTTTCAAATCAACTGATAAGCGGGAGCCAATTGACGTTTCGTCTCC
>JBOFQC010000023.1:0-4831 GCA_051660725.1 Thermoguttaceae bacterium | reverse complement strand
TTTGAACGAAATCTTCCGGTTTGGCGGCACTTGGCGGAGTGGCTGAACCTGCCACCATAGCAGCGAATCTGCCGGGGTGTTGCCTTGTGTACTCCCACGCAGCATTTCCACCTGAACATAAGCCGAATACGCTGATTTTGTTTGTGTCGATTGGATATTCCTGAATTACCGTTTCGAGTATTTCATTTGCAATTGTAAGAGGGGCGTCTCCTTTGCCATCTCCACCTTCAACCGAAGCTGTCCAATTCGTGTTGTCAGCCGGGCACTGTGTCACGATCATAAAAAAGTCGAGCTTTCCTTTACCAGTCAGAAATTCAATTGTAGACTGCACATGCGACAACTGGCGGGTATTGTCATCGCCACTTTCGCCCACGCCATGAAACCATATTACCAGTGGATATTTCTTGTCGGGATCAATGTAAGTGGGAAACAGCATGCGAAATTTTATAGGCTCGTTATCGTATCTGCCGCCGGTGTAGTGGTACTTCATTGCTGCAAAACAGTCTACTACACTTGGGTTTGCATTGTATCCGCCATCATCGTTTTTTTCAGATTCGCTTGCTGCAGCTTCCAAAATTTCACGTCGAGACACTTCTTTTGATTTTTCAACCAAGATAATTTTCGGTTCTGACGCAACGGCGTAACCGCCTGTGAGTAGAGTAATTACGGTTATTACAAACGCAATAATCATTGCTTCAGTTCTCCCAAAAAGTCACGATCCATTCTTTAATCAAGTAAAATGTCGTGGCAATCACTGACATTAACACGGTAAAACTCAACAAGGCCAACCATGAAAAATCTCCGAACCCGAACCATCGTTCTAGCGGATGGTAGAAAAACTGTAATAAATTTACGCTGTTAAGTAAGACAAGTACCGCCATAACGGCAGTGATAAATACGGACATACGGTTAAAACGCATTGCGGCATCAGCTTCGTTTCCGTCGTAAAACTCCCAATTGTAATATGTTATGTACCATTTGATTGAAAAAAACAATACTAAGCCAAGAGCAAGAAAATACCACCAGGGCCAAAGTCGCACGTCAAGCGAGCGGAAAATGGTGTCAATTATGCCTGGGTTGACGAAACAGCCGATGTTAAAAATGAGCAGCCCGCCAAGCAACATCCAAGTACTTGTGGACAGGTGATACCACCGCGCATCCGGGTCTATATCGGGCACCAGTTCGCCTTTCAGGTTTCTAACTTCTTTTGGCATCGGATTTCTCCATTTTTTTCTTGTAACTGGAATTAAATTTGAGTAGCCAGATTATCAGCAACAGCCCAGTAAATGGAACCATAAACAATTGCCAAGTGATGGTGCCATTATACATAAACTTACATAAAGGGTCATAATATAACGGTTTATAAACCCAGTTTATAGGAAAGTAGTACAGGTGTACCATGCCGTAATACGCGTACAAGCGTGGTGATGCTGTGATGTCAGAGTATCGAAAAAACACCCAGAATACTACTAAGACAAATCCCCATTTGGCGTAAGTCGGATATGACGACACGTCAAGACGCTTCCAAAACGACACCCATCTACGAAGAAACCATCTGGTGATTTTATGGCGCATCAAAAACGTCACAATAGTGGTGTTAAACTTGCTTGTTTTTAATGCAAAAACCGATTTCTTCCAGAAGTTTGAATCGTAGAACGCTTTGATTCTTGATTGCGTTTTCGGAGATTTTAGAATTTGTACAGAGGTTATGCCAATGAAAATGATCCACAAATTGACAGCGTACCAAGTGGGCCAATGAAATGGGTTTAGGTAATGCCAGAGCAATCTTGGTGTGCGAGGCGAAATTAACGAATCGCCCATAAAAAAGGCAAAATTGACCAACACCAGCCCCGCAATTACGAGCAGCGTTACTCCGTGTACGTTATTTTTACTGCTCGGCATTTTTGTTGTCCGGAATATGATAGATGTAAATTGAATAACCCGCTTTTGACATCGGCTCGAAACATTGGAAATACTGATAATCTTGACTTGAATCGTAAACTGAGTGAACGCTAATCGCATACCAACCCGGTAACGGTCCTGCCCGTGTCAAATCAATAGACTCGTTTTTCGTTTCAGGACGACAGCCAATAGGGGGACGAGGTGCGTCAATTCCAATAGACGAAGGTTCAAAACCACCAAAGTACATCATACCATCTAATTTGACTTCTGGGTGTGTTTTCAGCCATTCTTTTAAGTACAGTAAGTCTTGCCCCCAATCCATCGCACTATGCAGCATGTGCTTGTGACCATTATTAGGTCCACCCGCAAGTTCATTAAAATATGACAAAGAATGCGGATAAACACTCAAACTGCTCAATATCGAAAAACAAAGTAAAGTCGAAACAACATATTTCCAAGCTAGGCAGCTCTCCATCAGCAACGACAAACGTCCTATGAAAATAAACGAAAAACCGACAAAAGGTAAAATATAACGAAAATGAAAATTAAACGCCGTTTGCGAACTAACAATTAATAAAACAATAATTGCCGGGCAAAACATAATAATTTCGTCAACCGTTAATCTATGTTTTCGAGAGAAAATCGCCGTTGTAAGTGCAAGCAAAAACAGTATTTGCGTGCCATGTGGCCATTTCACAAGAAGACCATAAACGTAATAATGCCACCATCCGACGTTACGCCATTCGCCACGCAAATAAGACATTTGTCCAGATTGCTCAAAATCGCTGATTTGCGTATCCAAGCCGAGCAAAAATTGACGTGGTAGTGGGACTGGTATTTCCGCAAGATATGTATTGTGAATAGTCGCCAATTTTTTACTAACAAACGAGTATCTTCCAAGTTTTTCAAACGAACCATCGAATCCATACAACATGTTGATGCACCAAATTGCAACGATAAACATCGCGCAAATCTGTAACGCCATTGATGTGAGGGTTTTTCTTTGTAAGTCAATCGTCTTTCGCGTGAAATAAAGCCATAATATCGCAAGCAAAGGCCAAAGTGCGAACAAAAACAACCACGTCGTTTTCGCGAGAATCGCTAGTGTAAGCGTGACACCAGCAACACCGCATCGCATCCAAGTTGGTGATTTTAGCCAGTGCCAAAAGTAGTAACCCGTTACAATTCCAAACGAAGTTGCGGCGGTGTCATTCGTTATAAGTTCGCTGTTGGCAAGAATTAACGGATCGAAGCACCAAAGTATTAACGCGAGCAACCCCGCTAAGTCGTTATGATAAATTTCTCTCGCCCAAAGAAAGCAGTATAAGCCGCCAATCAAACTGAACGGTATACACGCCCAACGAGCAATCGTCATAAGCCAAATCGAACGTTCGCCGTTGATTTCTATAAACTGGCTTCCCATGCCGTATTCTGGACGGACACGGGCACCATCAACGAATCGCGTCCAATCAGTTTCGCAACCTGCAAGCATAACTGGAATTGCGGCAATCATGCGAACAAGCGGCGGATTGACGCGATACAATTCGTAACGTCCAAGCTCCCAGTGACTTACGCCCGCCATAAGTAGCGGACCTTCGAGCGCGGTCGGCGAATGGCGAGTCGCAGAATAGCCGAGCAATAAGGCATGTACGACAAGTAACGCCACGACGAACAAGGTAGTGTAACGAAAGTGTAGAATAGTTTCTTGAGTGACACCTTGATTCATTGTTTATCAAAAAATGCGACATAGGGGACGCTGAAAATAACGGCACCGGATTCGTCGGTTCCGGTAATCGTGCCTTCGATAAGCGGCTCGGTAATGTCCGGTGATGGCTCGATTTGCGCGTTCAAAATATACTGGCTTGGGTTTTTCGAGTCCGACACCAACTCGGCTTGAACGCAAGGATGGTCGGTTTGGCAAAGGATTTTCGTGGCACTAATAATCGGTTTTGCAAAATTTAACGTACACTTTCTGGTGATTTTGTCGCTTGAAATGCGTCCGAAAACGAGTTGCGACGGTATTATTTCCACGTCGCCGGAAAGGTAGCCAACCACCGGCACTTCCAGCGTTTTCGGCTCGGCGGTGTCGGTTTCCTTGACGTGAAAAACGAGTTTCGACGCGAGTGTGCCGGGGCTGGCGTCTTTTCCTGTCCACTCAATTTCGTAATAATCAATCGCTTTGATGCTTTGCGATTTGAGCTGCGCGGACGTTTCGACGGGATCGGATGTGAGCGTTACCCACGGCGCAAACGATTCGCTCGACACAACTTCGGCATCAGGATGCCCTGCCGCCATGATGTAAAGTTTCGTTTGTTGTGGCTGGTTCGTGGACAAATTTCCAAAACTCACGGTTGCCGGATCAGTCCACAAAGCGCGAACAACAGCGGTGGTGTCAACGACGGCAAGAATCGTTTTCGGCTCGCCATCCCAAAATGCGGCGTTTTGCGGTGTCGAACCACGTTTGCCCGATGTGTTGAATTCCAACTCGAAAATACCGGTTTCGTTCGGCAAAATTTCGTTCGGCATCGACTTGACGGAAAGGCAAGCCCCGCAAGAAGTTTGGCTGTGACCGAAATGCAGCGGCTCGACGGTGTCGTTTTTCAGTTCAAGCGTACAATTCAAAACTTCACCTTCGTTGATCGTACCGAAATCGTGCTTGAGAAAAAATGTTTTCTTTAACGTGTTTTTTGTAACGGGAGTTGGTTTTGCAGTGTCGACGTTTTCGGACGGTTCATGCTTGCGGCACGACGCAACTACCGATAAAATAAAGATGATAGGGATTATTGCAAGTCTCATTTCGCGGCTCCTTTCGGCTTGCGGGAACGGAACCACAATACAGCAACGATAAAAACACATGTCGGGAAAAAAAGTAGTGCAAAGTCCGCATACGCACGGTGGAGCGGTGAAATGCGGACGACGAGAGCGGGAC
>JBOFQC010000022.1:0-2091 GCA_051660725.1 Thermoguttaceae bacterium | reverse complement strand
CGATTGGGACCTCGGCATGACGGGAAATCCCGATGCGTTTAAAATCGGTAAAGAGCTTGGTTTTGAAGGTGTCGAAGTATCGTTTGAACCGGAAGGAGAGTTTTCACTCCGAAAAAAAGATAACCGTAAAGTCTTCCTTGACGCCGCCAAAAAGGAAGACATGCAGATTTCCTCGCTCGCAATGGGTGTGCTTAATGGCAGACCGCTCGCAACCGTTCCAGAAGCCGAAGAGTGGGTTTCAGAATGTGTCGACTCAATGCAGGAAATGGAAGTAAATAATGTTCTGCTTGCATTTTTCGGAGACGGTGATATCAAGGATAACACCGACGCGAGAAAAACAGTTGTCGAAAAGCTCAAAAAACTTGCTCCGAAAGCTGAAAAAACGAAGCGTGTTCTTGGTGTCGAGTCGTACTTGAACGCAAAAGAACACCTCGAAATGTTGGAAGCGATTGGAAACGACGCAGTTAAAATTTATTACGACGAACAGAATATGCTGACTAAAGAATATCCGATTTATGAGGATATTGAACTTCTGCTCAAAGAAAAAGCGATTTGTCAAATTCACGCCAAAGAGTACGGTTCCAGGCTCGGCAAAGGAAAAGTCGATTTCTCCAAGCTCCGTGCTTTATTGGATAAGTATGATTACAAAGGTTGGATAGTAGTAGAAAGTGCTGTTACAGGGGATTGGAAAGAGTCCCAAAAAGAAAATGCCGCTTTCCTGAAGAAATTGTTTTCGTAATTACAAGTGCAGTATGTATTATACTGTCGCTCGGCAAAAACTGCATGTTTTCCAATTTAGGGTAAGCTGAAGATAATCAGTACCAAACATTGAAAAACTCGGGAAAAGAGCCGACCAACGGGAGGCGGAACTCTTCACGCGAAGCGCACCGCCCATACCGGGCCCCGGTATACAAGTTTACAATTGAGTGTCAGGAAAATTTTGCATGTTATACCGTAGCACGGTATAGTCGCCGAGTAACCCTGTTAAGGCTCTTTAATTACTCGGCGTTGTTTGGTAGGCGACTTTTTCCAAAAGTCGCTCTGGTTTCGGATAAACTGGACAACCTGTGATTGGCTCCGGGGCTAACAGCAATCAAAAATTTTTCGCTAAGTTCAATAAGTCGAAAACGCAAGCGAGTTGAGCGGGAATTCACTATCGGCAGCGTTGTAAACAGATGCGAATCCGGTTTCTTCGAACATTCTGCAACATTGCACTGTGTCTCTACCACGTCCAATTTTGGTATCCTCGGTTATGTCTCGTGGATTCGCTCCCGACTCTGCGTAAATAGAATTCGCACCGCTTGTTAAACCGAGCTGGTTCGGCTCGTGTACCGCAATTGCTTCCAACGCAGGGTTGGCGATCATTGCAAGCGTTGTAACAGCCACGACTTGCGCAAGCCGAAGTTCTGAGATTTCGCCGCGGTTTGCAATTGGACTGCCAGGAAAACGGACCCGCCGCATTGCCGCATGCTGGAAACATTCGTACTCCAAACCGAGAAAAATCTGTTCGACCAACTCGTCCGGCGTGTGTTCCGGTCCGACAGGTTCGCAGCAGTAATACCAGTCCAAACCAGCGTCTTTTATGTTCCGAATCGTTGCGATTCGTTCTTCTCGATTTAAATTCGTGTCTTCGCCTTCCCGCAGTCTTAAAACGTGATAAAAACCTGAAACTCCGGCTGAAGCGAGTTCTTTTGTCATTTCCGGCGTCAAATCACCGATGTTCAGCACCAACTTGGTAGAGGCGGGCACATTTTTTCGTGCTGATATAATAGTTTCGAAAAGTTTGTCCTTATCGAATGTGTGCATGAACATTAAAAACAGAGCGTACAAACGCTTATCCTCTGTAAATAATTTCGCAGATTCCAAAATTGCCGGCACGCTCATGTCCGTTTTGGGAAACTGCGTATGATTCTCTCCAAAAACGCAAAATTTGCAATTCGCAGGGCACGGAAATGTTTCCACTCCAATTTGCCCCAAAAGCATCGCACGGTTTTTGAACCGCTTCCGAGTGACGGAATCCGCAACGCCTCGAAGCAACGCCGTTTCAAAACTTTGCTCCGGCAATTTCAAAAGCTCAATACAATCCGCTTT
>JBOFQC010000021.1:0-5788 GCA_051660725.1 Thermoguttaceae bacterium | reverse complement strand
AGTTGCTGCAAATCCTTGATTTTCCCGTCGTCAAATTTTTGTTTTAGTTCAGCAAGCTGAGAACCGAACGGCTCCGGCACATCTTCGAGGTTTACAAACGCTTCGATAAGAGCAGCTTCCGATTTCTTTTGCTTTCCTATTTGTTTTAGCGTTTGAGCAGAAGCGTCCAAGCAGAACATGTTGGTGACACAAAAAATCGCAACGAACAAGGAAAAATATAATTGCGTTTTCACGGTACGGCGTTTCATTTGCTATCAAATCAAAAAGTTGAGGTTTTTTGCATAACGTCAGTAAGAATCAAATGTCATTTCAATATAATGTATTACAGAATTGTTTTGTATAGGCGTCGAAATTATGCAAATTTTTTAGCTGTACTGTATAACCTATTTTCCATTTGTCGATGTAATGTCCTGCGTCCTGACCTTGTAATCGTCCTCCGCCCTGAAAGGGCACAATACTTTGCCCCGGGTGAGCCGAAGTGTTACTACACGGAGGCGCTGCCCTGGGAAAAAACTGA
The DNA here is from genome assembly GCA_051660725.1 of Thermoguttaceae bacterium. Lineage (GTDB taxonomy): Bacteria > Planctomycetota > Planctomycetia > Pirellulales > Thermoguttaceae > JAVBSX01. The sequence goes on along the minus strand of JBOFQC010000021.1, from coordinate 5,271 downwards.
CGCTGCTGGAGAATTTCTTATCGAAACACATCAGCAGGGAACACTGCTTGTATTGGCTTTTTACGAGTCGAAAACCGCTGAAAATGATTCGGTGATTTACTGCGGAAGTGCGGTTTATGCAAAAGACGAATTTCCGACAGTCAAACTTGAGACGGGTAAAGCGGCTAACGGTCAGCTACTTATTAGTCCAACCGAGTCTGGTAAAAAACCGATCCCTGCAGAAGGGGTGACAATTGTTTGTTATTTGACTGTGACGCAAGATATCCTTAACAAGATTTCCATTCCAATTGGTGCGGATATTTTCATTCCAAACAGTTTGACGCAGAAACTTGGCAAAGTAGAAACCGACAAAGAGGGGAAATTTACATTCCCTGCCTTACCGCAAGTGCCTGAAAGCGAGTTCGCTTTAAACTATCATTTGTTTTTGAATAAAACAATTGAGATAAATGGAAAAACTCAGGAGTCGCGGGACGATTTGGGGAAATTTATTTTTGTACACAATGATTCACCAATGGTTTATTGGGTCGGGCCAAGCGACTTGCGATTCCGTGCTTCGGATATTGAAAAGCGTATTCTACCGGCATCACGTAAATATGAAGCCGGGCTGGATTCCTGGTGGCATTTGGAAAAAACTAATGCTCAAAAAAAGCCAATAATAATGTTGCTTTATAACCAAAGTAAAGATATTAACGAGCAGTATAATGATGAACAAAAATCGGAAGAATCCTTGACGTTATATTTTTTTACAACGGAGTCTGTGAAGTTTTGAAGAAATACTACATCACAGGTCTGCGGTTGAACAAAAAAAATTACAATCCAATTGGAGACGGTGTTTTTCGGCCCGAAATATGTGAGGATACAGGGGTTATCGAGTTCTTAAAAGAACAGAAACCGGGCTTGGAAAAAGTCGATTATCTAACGATTTGCATTTTTGACAAAGACGGCAAATTGCTTGCCTCCCAACCGATAAGTGCTTTTATGGGTAAACGGATAAACAGCTACGAAAAAGAAGTCGAAGAAGTTATTCCGGAGCTTTTACTGCCGTTTTTGCAGACGTTCGTGGAGTAAGTGGAAGATTTTTTGAATAATTCGGTATACTTTGCGATTCGCTTTGTTCAGACCCTTGACAATTGGCGTGAATTTCAATAAATTGCAGAGAGTGAGAAACTGTTTTTTACTCAAGTCGGTTTGGGATTCCGTTTTTTAAGCGGGTCAGTCTGTTTTAAAACCAGCTAGGTGCACGGCTTGAGGCAGTTTGCCGCATTGTAGACGAGATTTGTGTTTTTAACCCCATTTTATTTTAATTGTCTGACACATGCAATTTGCGTGTTCTGAACTTTTAACATTGAAGCGATTTAATGAGTGAGCCTGTAGTAGTCAATCTCCGGCATTTGGCCAGAGAAGTCGGTGTTCCATTTGAACAAGTACAACCCGTTGTTGAACTCCTTGATGACGGACATCCTGTTCCGTTCATTGCACGTTATCGGAAGGATCGGACCGGAAATCTGGACGAGGAGAAAATCCGCCAGATTCAGGACGAACTTAATGCCGAACGGATGCTCGCTGAACGGAAGCAGACTATTTTACGCTCAATTGATTCGCTCGGTAAACTGACACCCGAGTTGGACCAAAAAATTCGTGACGCCAAAACGGCCAAACGGCTCGAAGATATTTATCTTCCTTATAAACCGAAAAAACAAACTCTCGCTTCGGTTGCAAAGTCCAAAGGTCTGGAACCTTTAGCTCTTGAAATTCTCGGTGTAAATCAAGACACCGGCGTAGTGATAACCGATCTTGAAGCACGTGCTGCTGAGTTTGTAAATGCCGACAAAGGCGTAAACAGCGTTGCTGACGCACTCCTAGGAGCAGGTCACATCTTGAGCGAACTTTTCAGCGAAAAAATAGAGTTGCGCCAGCAGGTGCGTGACATTGTACACCGTTCAGGAGTATTGGTTTCCAAAAAAATAGAAACGAAAGCTGCCGAAACCAAAAAAACAGAGCCTAAAAAAGAGAAAAAGGAAAAAGCAGCAACTTCAGCCGCTGCTGCACCAGAAGCCGAAAACGCAGCAGCAGAAAGCGAAACCGTTGAAAGTGCCGCAACTCCAGCGCCGCAAACGGAATCAGCACCAGTTGCCGAAGCCGTGACGACGCCTGCCGCTGAAGATAAAGCAACGCCAACGGAATCAACTGCTGCTACAACTCCTGCAACTGAGCCAGCCGAAGACAGCTGCGGGGCAGGGGGGGGCGAGCTTGAAGAAATCAGCGATTCCGACTCTGCAGAAGCAGGGGAGGGGAGTGATGAAAGTAACACCGTATCCACTGAAATAGAGCTTGGAAGTACTGGTGTTCACGAAGTCACAGAGACTTCGGCTCCGACTCCAGCTGCGAAAGTTGAGGCGACAAGTACTGAAACAGCCGTTGCAGCAGCAAGCGAAAACGTCGACGAAAAAACAGAAGCAGGCAAAGCCGGAGCAGGGGAGGGGGGCGTTGACGCCGAGGCTGCTGAAGTTGGCCGACAATTTGAAGACTGGAAAGAACGTCAAAAAGAACAGGATACTCCAGTAGTTGTTTCGCAAAACCGCGAAAAGAAAAAGAAAAAAGCAGAGAAAAAGAAAGAAAAAGTCTCTTTTAAAGCCAAGCAGCAGGAACATTTTGAAAAACTTTTCCACGATTATTTTGATTTCTCGTCGCAAGTCAAAAAACTTCCGCCGCACCGTGTTCTCGCACTTAATCGAGGCGAAAAGTCGAAAGTGATCCGTGTGAAATTGGACGTGAATGACCTACTTGTTTCCAAGACGGCTACTGAGATTTGTGTACCGAGTGATCACAAGTTTCCAGATTACATGACAGGTTGCGTGAAAGACGCAATTGATCGGCTCGTTTTGCCGGCAATGGAACGAGAACTTAGAAACGACCTGACAGATCAAGCCGAAACGCAAGCGGTACGTGTATTTGCCAAAAATCTGCGTAACCTGCTTTTGCAACCGCCGCTTAACCGTAAAAAAGTGCTGGCACTTGATCCCGGTTACAAACATGGGTGTAAAATCGTCGCTCTTGATGAGTTCGGTAATGTTCTCGATTACACGACTGTTTATCTTGCCGGAAGCGAAGAAAAACGCAAGGCAGCTGCCGAAACCGTTATTGAGTTTTTAACGAAGTTCAAGATTCCAGTAATCGCAATTGGAAACGGTACAGGTTGCCGTGAAACGGAAGAGTTCATTTCAAAAATCATTGAAGAAAATGCCGAACAAACTTTCGCTCCAATTGGACTTGACGTTTCGTACATAATCGTAAACGAAGCGGGTGCAAGTGTTTATTCCGCCAGTCCAATTGCGAAAGAAGAGTTCCCGGATTACGACCCGTTGCTTCGTGGCGCGATTTCAATTGGCCGACGTTTGCAGGACCCGTTAAACGAACTGGTAAAAGTCGAACCGGTCAGTCTTGGTGTCGGTATGTATCAGCACGACCTGAAAGCGAAGCATTTACGTGACACGTTAAACGACGTGGTTGAGTCGTGTGTAAACTTTGTTGGTGTCGACTTGAACACGGCTACTCCCGAAATTTTGAAGTACGTGGCCGGTCTCAACCAGTTGACGGCAAAGCGTATTTACGATTACAGAATCGAGAACGGACCATTTAAAACCCGTGAAGAACTGAAAAACGTTCCTGGTTTGGGTGATATTACTTTCAGTCACTGTGCCGGCTTTTTGCGAATCACTGACGGACCGAATCCGCTTGACGCAACCTGGATTCACCCGGAAATGTACGAGAAAGCCACTAGTATTTTGAACCAGCTCGGATTTTCAGTTGACGATTTGAAAAATTCCGAGAAAGCCAAGGAAATCGCCGAAAAAACAAAAACGGCAGACGTCAACGCATTGGCTGAAACGCTGCAAATTGGTCCGCATACGGTAACCGACATTTTGGCTCAGTTGGCCAAGCCGGGCCGTGACCCACGTGAAGAACTTCCGGCGCCGATTTTCAAGAAAGGCGTGTTAAAAATGGAAGACTTGGTTCCTGAAATGGAACTCAACGGCACGATTCTAAACGTCGTCGATTTCGGCGCTTTTGTTGACATTGGCGTACATGAAACCGGTCTCATACACATAAGCCAACTTGCGGACCGTTACATTCAAGACGCTCACGAATACGTTGCCGTTGGTGACATTGTAAGAGTTTGGGTAGTGGAAGTCGACCCGGAACGGGGCCGTATTTCGCTCACAATGCTTCCGCCTGGAACGCAGAGACGGGAAGAACACCGACGTGACTGGCACAAACAGGGTGACGGTAAGGGTGAGCACGGACACGGCAGAGAAAAAGCCGATTCCGACAAGACAGAAGAAAGGTATTTCTCGAAAAATTACCGTGATAAAATGGCTCAGCGTCAAGCTGAAGGAGAGCAGGGCGGTGCTGGCGGTGCCACATCAGCTGAAGGAGCTTCCAAGCCAAGATTTGAACGTAAATCGAGAGATTCCCGCGGCGGTTCTCAGGAAAGAAAGGGAGGAGAAGCAAGGGGGACAGGTGCTCCGCGTCAAGATTCCTCAGATCGTGGCAAGGAACGCGGCTCTTGGAAGCGGGACGGAGGACGTGACCGTTCACGTTACGAAGTCAAGCCAAAAACTTTTGTGGCTGGACCAAAGGAAAAAGTTATTAAGCCGATTTCCGACGACATGAAGAAAGGGAAAGAGCCGCTTAGAAGTTTCGGCGATTTAGCGCAACTCTTCGGACGTGTTCAAGCCGTTGATCCTGCAGAAGAAAAACGCAAGAAAAAAGAAGAACAAAAAGCTAAGAAACAAGATAAAGCCGAAAATGCTCCAACACAAGCAGAAACACACGTTGAGTCTGTTACAGAGCAGAATGCTGAGAGCGAAGCATAAATTGCAGGTTCTGAGTAATTCTAAAGATACTGTTCAACGGTAAAAATAAGCCAAGCGGAGTAAATTGGAATTTGTTTTCCAGTTCATCACCGTTTGGCTTATTTTATTTGTTGTTTTGGGACACCAGGTTAAATAAAGCCTTGTAAATCAAGGCTTTTTAAGAAGTTGCGTTCATATACCTCGTGCCGCAGATTGTTGCCTGTAATGCTGCGGCTTTGTCATACGATTCTTTTTTCGGGCGACTAATTACCGTTATTACGAGGACGAGTCTTCACTTTCGTCATCATCGTCATCGTCGAAAGTATTTTCGTCCGCTTCGAGGTCGTCGAAGTCATCGAAAGCGTCTGCGTCAATTGGTTCGTCGATGTCAGCCGGGAAATCGTCAGGATATTCG
>JBOFQC010000020.1:0-3336 GCA_051660725.1 Thermoguttaceae bacterium | reverse complement strand
AGGGGGGCAACTATACACCGAGACGAAGTTGTTCTGCTACGTCGAGTAGGTCTTCGTCCTCATTCATAAATGCAAGGAATGAATCGGCTACCTGTTCCGACAACCCGATAATATCGCGTTCAGATTCTGCGCCGCTGTACAGTGTGGTTCCAGATGTTTCCGCGTCATCTTCCGTAAGGTTTTCAAACGCCAAATCAATTAGCGAAATATCACTCGCAGAATTATTTGAAACAAGTCCCTTTGCAGGTGCTTCGGGGGTTACGTAACTTGGCGACGCTGCAGAAACGGTTTCTTGTTTAGAGGAGGCCGTTTGCAAAACATCGGCCATGTCCAAATCAGCAATTACTGAACCATTTGAACCAATTGAAACAGGAGGAATTTCGCTGCTTTCGGTAAATTGGCCAGCAGTTTCAGTATCCGCAACATCATTATCCTGCGTTGCAGACATGTTTTCGTTAAAGTCAGCCATTAACGACTCCTGCTGGGTTTCCGAGTTCGGAAGCACTTGGAAATTAAGCACTTCAAACGAGCGTTTGTCGCCGAAAAGCGAAACTGTCTCTATTCTGATCAAGAAGATTCCAGGGTTTCTATAAATGTGGTACGGAAAGATAGTATTTCGAGGTCCGCCGAGGAAAATCGATTCTTCTCCGTCACCCCACTGAATTGTCCAACTTACAATTGGGTCCTCAAATGCGTTCATTGCCTCGAATTTCCATTTGTAAATTTTGTGTGTGACCAATAAATCCGGTCCGTAGACTCGGTAATTCGGAACCTCGACCAGAATATTTATATCCCAATCAATCGGTTCGCTTCGATTTCCATTTGCGTCAACCAAAATCACCCTCGCTCTGTTCGGCACTCCTGGCTCACGTAAAGCTTTCTCGGAAAGATAAGTGACCGTTTTCCCAGTTTCGTTTCCTTGAGTTGCGGCATCTCCGGTTTCACCGTAATAACCGTTCTGGTTAAGGTCCCAAACATACGTAATTCCAGTTGAACTGCCAGAAATAATCGCTGTTAAATCAAGCGTTTGACCTTGACGTATAGAGTGCGAATCCGCAGAAATACTTCCGGTAAATGCCTGAACTCTTTCACATGCACCCATATCAACGCGGGTACCGGAAATCCTTGCATAACCTTTTCCGCGAACGTCGTAAGTACCGACAACTTGCGTGCTGTCACCGGCATCAATTGCAGGACTGTTCGAAGCAAGGGTGTAAATGAGCTGACCATTATAATACGACGGAGTAACAAAATTCGGGTAAATCGGATTCGCGGTAGTACCGACCTTATTACCATTGACGCCATTCGTTAAACCAACCATGCCGGTACCGATACCGATCAGATTATTCGTACCGTTCAGCGTGGCACTTTCACCAGCAGTCGTTGATTGGAATACGTTAACATCATATACAGTGTATGCGAAATTGTCCGCAATAATTGTGTTGTACATATTCACAATAGAAGCACGGTCAAATGCGACACCACCTACATAAACACCAACGTTTCTTGTAATCGTAAGGTTTTTAAGTGTTGCCGAGCATTGCATAATAGACATTGCACCGCCGATATTGGCGTCATTTCGCGCAAGTGTCATGTTGGCAAGCTGTGCCGTTCCACCTTGTTGGTTGTATCCGCCACCTGCGGATTTAGCTTTATTATCGTAGATTGATCCGCCATTGATCGTAACTGCCGTTTTGCTGAAGTATAATCCTGCACCATTTTGGGCATTCGATCCTGATACGACAATGTTGGTTCCTGTAAACGAACCGTTTGCCATGTAGACACCGCCGCCGTTTGACTGCGACGAAGCGTAACTGTCACGAATGGCTGTGTTGTTAAGAATAAGGGTTGATGAAGATGCGAAAATTCCACCTCCATTACCTTTAGACACGCCGTTTTTCAATGTTATTCCGGTAATGCTGACGTTGATTTTGCCTGCCGTAAAAAGTACGCCAGAATCGCAATCGGCGTCAAAAATAATATTGTTTATTTCCTCGCCAAGCTCAGACGCTTTTATAGTCAAACTATCATATATAATCAGTGTACGTCCGTTTAATGCAAATGCACCTTTAAGTCCGGGAGCAAAAGTAATTATGTCTTGTCCTGTGAAAGAACCGGCCTGCGCATCGCCGGCTTTTATATTTCTATTTGCAGCTTCGATTGCTTCACGTAATGTTAAAATACCGTCATCTTTTATTTCATTAGACAGACTTTGAACAACATAAGTGACAGCGGAACGAGCAGCGGTGCTTCCTTCGACAGCTCCGACATCAACTGTACTTCCGGTTTTTCTTGCTTGACCTCTTGCGTCGGTTGTAAGACTTGTTGGCACAAGTGTAACGTTTCCTTTTCCAAGTGCAGGGCTGTTGGGCAATAAAGGAAGTACCATGACGCCATTACCAAAATCCGTCGGCGCGCCTAAAAGAGGATTTAACGGCGACGTTGCTGTTCCGACTTGGTTACCAGCATTACCATTTGTAATCGCAGGAGTGGAGCCTTCAAGTGGTAATGGGACTCCTACATTAACACCTATTAGGTTATTTGAACCAACAAGGACAAGTTCTTTATATGCCCCCCCAAAAATATCTAAGCCAGTTTCGTTGGATTTACTGGAATTTGCGGCAACGATTGAATTATTCAGGGTCACCGCAGCGAAATCCAGAAATATACCGCCACCAGATTCAGTTGCATCGTTTCCAGAAATGGTCAAATTAGAATAAATGGATTTTGGTTTGACAGATCCTTCGATACCTGTGTTGGGATCAATTACGCAGATGCCGCCGCCATATCCTGCGACGTTTCTTGAAAAAGTAACGCCGGCAATATTAAGTTCGTTTAATTGGTAGATTCCGCCACCTTCTCCGAAAGTGGTGCCTCGTGTTAAAGCAACATTGGATATAAAGGACGAATTAATAATAGTCCCTTTTCCGGCATACTGGTAAAAGCCGCCCCCCTGACTGGCAACGTTGGCTGCAAAATTGGTCGTGGAAATATTTACGGTACCTCCGTTTTGCGCAAATCCACCACCAAAAGAGGCGTTGTTGTCGGTGATTTTCGAATTCTGGACATTGACGGTTCCTGTAGCGAGATAGACACCGCCACCTTTGCTTGCCGCAACATTATCAAACAACTGACTATTTGAAACCGTAACTGTACCAGAGCTTACGTAAATAGCACCGCCATTCTGAGACGATTGGTTGTCTGTAAATTGAACATTTTGCAGTTTAAGATTCGTGCAGTTAACCAAAACGGCACCGCCGCCGTTTGTCCATTCCGTTGGAATTACTCCGGTGTGTATTGTCGTTAACGTCGCATTGCCCCCAGAAACGACAAGCC
>JBOFQC010000019.1:0-4300 GCA_051660725.1 Thermoguttaceae bacterium | reverse complement strand
AACTGGCTTTCGTTAAGTCGTTGCGGCATGTTAGGTGGCGTGAGCGCGACGAAATTGTGGCGTTGTGTTAAGAAGAACGTGGGACCGATTATCCGAGCGATCATGAGCAAGAGCGTTAAGGAGTTGGCGATGTCGCTATATGAGCTTACGAAAAAGCTGGGCGAAATCCGTCCACAAAAACGTCGCAAAAAGCGTCCAGCGACGCGTGAAATGCTGAGAAACACGCCACAAACCCCTTAAGTTGGGACCTATGCCCCTAGGGGAACTTTTTGAATACGGCACTTGATTCTAATTATGCTCCGCATACACTGCCGCTGGAAATCTGTAGCCCAACGACTGATGCGGCCTTTCCTCGTTGTAAAAGCGAAAATAACGATCCAGACTCTGCTCCAATTCCCAAACCGTTTCGTAGGATCGCAAATAAATTTCTTCGTACTTCACACTCCGCCACAGCCGCTCAATGAACACGTTGTCCAACGCCCGACCGCGACCGTCCATGCTGATCGAAATTCCGTTCTCCTTGAGTATACCAGTGAACTCACTGCTCGTAAATTGGCTCCCCTGATCAGTATTAAAAATCATCGGTTTGACACCATCACTTAAAGCCTCTTTCAATGACGCCAAACAGAAGCTGCGGTCCAATGTGTTCGACAGCTTCCATGACAACACAAACCGGCTGAACCAGTCTATTACAGCCACCAAATACACGAACCCTTTCATCATCGGAACATACGTGATATCAGTCGACCAAACATGATCGGGCCTAGCTATTTTCACATCTCGCAACAAGTACGGATAAATCTCGTGATCTGCGTTTGGCACTGTAATTCTCGGCTTCTGGTAGATTGTTTCGATTCCCATCTTTCTCATCAAACGGTTCGCGTGATCTTTGTCGATGCCGAGGAACGCCGCAAATTTTCGGCAACCGTAAAACGGATGTTCGGTATAAATCTCGTCGATCTCTCGCATCAGTTTCAAATTCGTTTCGGTGTCATTTTGTGGTTCAAAATAGTACGTCGACCGATTCACTTCAAGCATCCGGCATTGTTTTCGTACCGAGAAATACGGATGCCGTTTATCGATCCATGATCGTCGATCAATCTCCGAGGAGTGCAGATTTTTTTTTCAACCAGTCAACCTCCATTTTGAGGCGACCGATCTGTTCGAAAAGTTCTGCTTCATTGGTCGGTTCGTCTTTCTTTCGAGAGCGATTGTCTTGAAAGATTTCCTCAATCCGCTCCAAGAGACGCGACTTCCAGTTGGATATTTGTTGTGGCGAAACTTGAAATTGGGCGGCGAGTTCGTGAATGGTTTTATCACCTCGATGGGCTGCCAAAGCGACCTTGGCTCGGAAAGATGGTGAGTAAGTTTTACGTTTCTTGGACATGCTTTCTCCTTGAATAAAATCCTCGTCCAACCGGACGATTTTAACCTGATTTTATCCAATATACACTGGTCCAATTTCCTGGGGACACCTCAGTCTGGGGTTGGTTGTAGCGAGGAGGAATCCAAGTAGTCTTAATAGCGTATTGAAATATTACAAATGAAGTGGATTTTAAGTTTTGCCTAATGAGAAATTCTGTGCCTCATTGAGGGAGTGGAAATCGTTCTCTCGCTTACGATTTACGCGAATATTCTTACAGAAAGTTTTTTCGTATCCTTTGGCAGCTTGGATGTTAGAAATAACGATATTGCTAATGAAAATTAAGCAAACCTGTCGTGTGAGAATGCAATAGTTATGCAGTCCATGCAGTATAACTATTGCCTCTTTCATTCAGCTCCCTATTATATATCTTATTATATGTAATACCTTTGCGTATAGAAATTGAAACAAGTGCAATTACATTATTGCTTTTTGGTAACTTCTGGGTTAAAATGACAAATATTGGTTGAGACGCAGTGAAAACAGCTGTGTTTGCATCCCCATCTTACTCTTTTTCCCACGCAAGTAAATTATATCATGGTGCCCCCTCGATTCTCTCAAGATGACATTAAACGCATTCAAAACCTCGAATCTGGTTGGGAAAATACTTGGAATTCCATTTGTACCGAGTTACTCGGACATTCAGAAAAGGGGCGTCTATTCCGTGCTGTCCAAGTGGTGTCTAAACGCGATCCCGAATTTGTTGACGAGGTTGTTAGTTACATTATTGGAGAAATCCATCGTGCTGTTCACAAACAAACTTTATTTGCTTCTTATGATGCAGACCGCGGCGATGTGTTTGCCTTTCTGTGTAACAGGACAATTGTCCACAACTGGCTTTCACGGTACAGAAAACATTACTTATGCACACAAACAATCAGTTTGAACCATCAATCCACGCGTAACAAGCATAGTAATGAATTAGAACTAGGGAATTACATTGATAACAAGAAACCCATAGGTGATGCCACACGAAACGAAAAATTATCCAATATATTGGCTGCGTTTGAAGCACCAAAGATTACATTGAATATTGACGAAAATAAGAAAATTGACCGTGTTTCCGAACATGCCGGATTACAACTATTTCGTCGCCTTGATGCCACCATGATATGGTTACATAACCATGTTGTAAACGTGGTGGAAAAATCATTTCCCTCAACTTCCATAGAGCAAATCGAATCGGAACACGATCTTGCAGAAACACGAATTGCCAAACAGCAGAAATATTACGAACAGAAACTATTCAGTGCGAGCGATCAGCGTTTTACTCGAGTGTTACCGAAAACTCGGAATGAACTGGATCGTAAAATTGTAGAGTGTCAGCTTGAAAAACTATTTTTTCCGTTGATAGCAGAACAAATTATGTGTCTTTTCTCGCTTGCCCGAAACAACGCAGACAAAATTTTATCGCGGTACAGAGCGAAATTGCCAGAATTGTTACCATGTACCGAAGAAAATAATGCATTGCTGACAGAATTTGGCATTTTTAAGCAGAAAGGAAGTATCGATGATTAGTCTGGAAAAAGTGCCAATCATGGAACCTACTGGAAAAGTTTTGTTTAGTTCCAAACAAAAGCTGGTAGAACATGTACAGAAACACGTGTTGAATCGTGACGAAAGTTGGGTACAACTTATTGACTCTGAACTTATTACGGCAGCTCGGCAAGAGCTTGAAACATCACGAACATACGGAACGAAATGGCAATATGTTTGTCGTGAGTACTACCGAATAATTGCCAATTTGATAGTTAAAGTGTGTAAAGAAGGACGGGAACATCGGCACCAGTACTGTGAACCGTTAATGGACGAACAGACTACGGATGTACTGCCAGAAAATGCAATACAAATTGTTCAAGCTTGGGAGTCGTCAAAAAAAATCATTATCATTGCAAAATCTTTTGTCAGAAACGGAGAGTTTCAGCCATATAGAATACATACCGCATACCGACCTTATCCAAAATTATCTGGAAAGTCCTTGAAAAAACGGATATTGCACGAAAAGCAAAATCGTTACGCTCTGTTGAAATACACAGAACTGGCTCTGCATGACAATGCAACAGATAACCAATGAATAAATAACCATGACTAACGAACAGATACAAGAACTCAGGGAACGTATAGCCGGTAATCAGCTTGAAGATGCGGATGATTTGCTCTCGATGGTTCAAATTTCCGGACGTTTAGCAGCTCTTGGTGACGATAATCCGCTAAAGAAACTGCCTAGTGTTTTCAATCATGTAAAATTTAGAGGGAAAATAACCGAAATCTTCGTTCAACGGTGTAAAGAAGGAATCTGGGATGTGCAGGAACGGCTCGGTGAACCATTGGCGTTTGCGTTAATTGATGCGCAGGATTTTTCATGTTTTTGGAGAAGAACACAAGATATTCTTCCAAAAGAACTTGCTCCATATTTTGAGGCATGGTGGGATGCCTGTGAAACGACCACGCTTGACGAAGAAACGGCTGAAATTCTCCGAGAATTTTTAATCATGTACCCGCTACCAGAAGAAGAGCGGTTACCTGTCGTAAACACGCCTATCACGGAGTACGAATACAAACTACTGGACAAGCATTACGATAATGTAAAAATTCCGATGATTTCGCTGCGATGGCACCAGCGTTGTGACAAACTCACAGAAATTGCGAATTATGGCGATGAAAGTCCTTCCAATCGTATGAAACAGCTAGTGCGTTGTCCGGCATAAAAATTGGGGTTTGCCTAACTGAATAAAAGTGGTTCATCCGACAAGTGTGTACCTTGTTCTGTGAATGGCGAGTATTTTCAGTTTGAAGTATTCCATATCTCGGAAGCCGTATGATTGACGTTTCATGGTCTTGATCTTATTGTTCAGCCCTTCCAATGGACCTGACGTC
>JBOFQC010000018.1:0-1815 GCA_051660725.1 Thermoguttaceae bacterium | reverse complement strand
GACTTTATATTGCTGAGAAGCACCGCTGTCAACTAATGATTCCGAAACAAACATCGTATTGCTTGTCCCATCGGAAGCTGTTGCAATGCTAACTTTTGCCAGACGTCCAGCGACGCCAACACCACGAGGTGAACGGTTTTCACCCCAATGGTCACCGATCATCCAATCACCGCGGCAAATGCGGTAGTTAGTTGAACCTTGACGACCACCGGAAACACCTTTTGTGGCGTTTCCATCTGACGGACAGTTAAATGGAGTCATGCCAGTTGCAAACGGATTCATTTCACCATTTTTCATAGTCCGAGTGTCGTATGGGTTCGGTTCGGGAACATAATCACTCCACGGATCAATCGGGTAAACAGCAGCATCGGCGAAACTTTTAATTTTATCAAACATCGCAGACTGTTCGATAAACGGCAGAATACAAACTAAAAAGCTGTACTGGTCAACACCGTGGTGGCGGGTTCCCCCCTGTCCACCAAAAATGTCACTTCGATTTGGACCACCAGCTGGTTGCATGCCCATCCAGATTTCATCGTCCCAGTTATTGGGGAACCGATTATGGGCGTCATGAAAAGTATGTAGCGCCAACGATAACTGTTTAATGTTGTTACTACATTGCATTCTTCGCGCTGCTTCGCGTGCAGCTTGTACTGCCGGTAAAAGAAGTGCTATTAAAATTCCAATAATAGCGATTACGACGAGAAGTTCGACTAACGTAAAACCTCTCTGCCTTTCTCTCCAGCACTCTTCACCTTTGTGTTTTCCTTTCATCATTTTTACCTCCTCTGAAACATAATTAGAAAAGTAGTAATTTCCCTAGTTGTAAAACTAGTAAGTTTACACAGCTTAGCGTGTAAACTTTTTACGGATTTTTTCAGCTTAACATGAAATAAAAGATAATTCAATATTATTACAGGAAAATATGTAAATATTTGAATTAAACAACATGATATTCGAATTTTGCCCGAAAATATTTAGGCTGCGATTCAAAATAAAAAATTTTATTCCGCTCTGATAGTAGCTGTAGAACAAACTAAACGTCACTAAAACACTGCTTGTTTGCTGTAAAATTATTACTATTCTGATTTTATATTATCATTGCAGAGCGTTATTGGTGCTAGGAAAACGCTGCTTATTTTCAATTTTTAAAAGAAAATCCCGAAAAATCTTAACTTATAACCCCTTCTCAAAACACGTGGTTTTGCATATTAATTAAGGATGCCAAAAAAAATTTTTTTTAGCATAATTTATTTTTTATTTAAAACCTATCCACTTGCCCCCTTGACAAGAATCAGTGAGTCGTTTTAATCTATGCTATGGTAGGATAAAAGCTCTCTTTTTGACTGAATGTTTTGCGTTTTGCTCGATAGGTGCTGAAGGTGTCGGACCACACGTAGATTTTTTAGTCTAATTGCCCGAACCGTATTATCTGAATGAACAGGTCGATACCTCCTGCATTCGGTGTCTGGGTTTCTTCTTTATGCCGTTAAAGAGAAGATTTCTATGAATTATGTTCTGACGGCTAAGGAAGTGAAAAAATGAAACTTTATGTAGGAAACCTCTCGTACCGCACAACAGAAGATGAAATCCGTGACTTGTTTGAAAAACACGGTACTGTTGACTCCGTTAGTGTTATCATTGATCGTGAATCCGGTCGCTCCAAAGGTTTTGCCTTTGTCGAAATGAGTGATAGCAATGAAGCAAACGCAGCTATCAGCGCATTGGATGGTACATCGCTTGGTGAAAGAAACATCGCAGTAAACGAAGCCAGACCACAACAACGCCGCACTGGTGGCGGCGGCGGTGGTAAAA
>JBOFQC010000017.1:0-1999 GCA_051660725.1 Thermoguttaceae bacterium | reverse complement strand
CTCGTCGGCTCTTTTTGAGTGAAAAGTAAAAGTTTATTGCCGTCCGTGTCTCGGAACAGAAACGGCATGTGAGAATTATTGCTGTTGTTCATCTTTTTTGTCGGGAATAAGTTTCGGATTGTCAAAATCGGGCCGAGGCGGCCATATATCGTTTTTCTGGTCCGGTGTCGTCGGACACGCCATTTGAAGTACCATAAAGCCATCATAATTGTACGATGTTTTGAATTCGTCCTGCAAACCCACAAGCGTACCGGTCTCATCAATGGTGCCATTACCATAAAGCAGCCCGGTGTAATCCCGAAGCCGCCAGATCATGCCTGGCACTCCGATACCAGGCTCTTTGAACGGACGCAGGTCCCATATTTTTATTCGGTACGGATAATCTTCTTCCGTTGCTGTGCCATTAGTAACTGCCCAGCCGAGGTTTATGACGCATTGCTGCGAAAGAACCGGATTCCACATTCTGTATACTTCAATTATGTTTGTCATAAACACCTTGCGTTAATTATTCGGTTGACACCACCAGCATTTATCCACTCAACACGGGTGTCTTTTGGGATTGTTTCGTCTTTTTCGAGTAACCCGGCAAAGGCACGTTGCCCGGCATCGCCGTCATCTTCATCAACGGTGCCGCCATGTTCGGCTTTTTCCGGGTCTAAACCCGCCTTGATGTCAGTTGCAACTTTGCCGGTATGTATTGAAATTGAATTGGAGCCAATGGAAATTATTCCCCATTTTGGCCCGACACCATCTTCAACCCACAGAACCGAAGCACCGCTGCCACCAACAGTTAGGCAAAAAGTATCATCGACAACAGCACAACAGGCGAGGCTTTCAAAATTTGTGACCGGGCTGGTGATGTTTATCGGTGCAATGGTTACGCCGTAAATTACCGCTCGAACAACCTCGTTGGGGGCCGCATCCTGTTGTAAAATCGCAAAACGATTGCAATGCTTTTTTTCTGGCACGACACCACGAAACGCAATCTGGTTACTGAAAATATCGAAGTCATTTTGCTCAACCGGCCCGTCAAGTCCAACAACACTGAACCGGCTCAAATCTTTTTCGGTACAATTCTCAACGTAAATAAATAGCGAATCGAACCCGCGAGATACAGGCGTAAGTGTAATGTTTCTAGTGCTTTGTACAGTTTGCGTTGCATCAAGTATTGCATTGTAAGTTGATGCCGGAATGACTAGCGGGTCGCCTTGTCTTACGTGTTTGAATTCATTTGCGCCCATATATTATATATTCCCTAGACCGAGTAGTCCGAAGTGCATCCCCTGATAAACCTGTTCAACGTAAACTTCAACCGGAATTTTTACGGTGGTGCCACCGGTGTTGACATTCGCCCAACGGACCCATAAATAGTCCCAGCCATACTTGAAAGGAACAATCATATTGCCGACCGGAATATCGTAAGCGTTCGGAGAAATCGCAAACTTGTATGTCAGGTCAACATACGAATCGCCGTCACGGTACGAGCCGCTGGCACCTAAAAACCTAATCTCGCCACTGTCGAATCCCATGAACGGAAAAATATTCACCGAGCCGTAAGCCCGGCCCAGAAACGCAACGAATTGTGGCGTAAGCATTTCGGGATATATCTGTACTGTTTTTGACACGCTCGAAACGGCGGTGTCAATGTCGATGCCCTCAACGCCATCGTCGGTAACTCCAATTAGTCCGCCATAATTACGTGGACTACCTTTTGCGGCGGCTGCGAATCGAGTTTGAATTGAACGGGTGATTTTAGTCTGCGAACCGGCCACTTCAAACGACAACGAACCTTTGGCACCAGTGTCTTGTTGCTGTTCCTCAAGGAATTTTACCCGCCCGGTATAAAGCTGGTACGCACCATCGGTGTTTTCCTCAACGTCAATCGATTCAACATCGTTGTACTGCTTGACATTGTTCAGCAAAGCGGTGTAGGCGGCGTCATAATTCGGGTAACCCCGAAGTTCAAAAACCCGCTCGGTGGAGATTGAGTTTTTGTTCG
>JBOFQC010000016.1:0-1511 GCA_051660725.1 Thermoguttaceae bacterium | reverse complement strand
TTTGTTATGTAACTGCCGGGCACACCGCTGCCGCTTGAAACGCCGGTGCCGCTGCTGTTGCTGCTTGTAACGTACGGAAAAGTGCCGTGATCAATGTCTAGTAACGAGCCTTGCGCACCTTCAAACAAGATTTTTTTGTTAGCGTCAACGGCGTCGAGCAGAAACGCGGTTGTATCACACACATACGGTTTGAGTTTTGCTGCATAACCGGTGAAATCGGCGAAAATTTTGGCCGGGTCAAGTTCCGAGAGTTCGTTTTCTGAACTTACAAGTCCGAGAAGCTGACGTTTTTTTACTTCGACAATTTTTTCGATTCTTTCCTTGAGATCGTCCCGATAAAGGTCGCCAACTCGAATGGCAAGAGAGCGTCCGACTTTATCTTTGTAGCACGGACCGATTCCTCGCATTGTGCTGCCAATTGCTTCTTTTCCGTTAATTGCGTCGAAAATACGGTCTTCCAGCGCGTGCCAAGGAAAAATCACGTGTGCGCGGTCGCTTATCATAAGGTTGTCGCTTATTTGCACACCTTGAGAAGTCAGCGTCTCTATTTCCTGTAAAATCGACGCAGGGTTAATTACGACTCCGTTTGCGATCACACTTTTAACGCTCGGGTTGAAAATGCCACTCGGAATAAGTGACAGTTTGTATTTTTTTCCGTCGCAAACGACTGTGTGACCGGCATTAGCACCGCCTTGAAAGCGGACTACAATTTCGTTCTGCTTTGTGAGCAAATCGACAATTTTACCTTTTGCTTCGTCACCCCACTGTAAACCAATTACACAAGTTGCTGGCACGATTATTTATGTGTTAGGAGTTTGAATTTTTTATCTGCGCGAAATACTTGAACTGATTTGTTATACCGGAGCCCGGTAAGGGCAGTACGCTTCGCGTGAAGTGTTCCACCTCCCGTTGGTCGGCTCCTTTTCCGTGTTTTTCAATGTTTAATGCTGATTATCTTCAGCTTACCCTAAATTGGAAAACATGCAGTTTATGCCGGACGACAGTATAAATATCCTGTTCAACGGCAATAAAGTACGGCATTGCAAACACTACAAAACCGCACCGATTCTATCATAAATAACATAGTCGTCAACGGCGTTATCGCAGCGGCATTGAACAATTGAACTGTTGTACGGAACAACCCAGCGCGAAGTAAAACATTTGCCCGGTAAATTTTTCCTCACCCTATGTGATTGTAATTTATTGGTTTTTTATTTAAAATAGTTTCCAACTATGACTTTCAAATAGACAGTTTATAAATATTGGAAATTTATTATCGCCTGAAACTCAAACCAACACGACAAATGAAACAAACGATTATTAAATTGGGTGCAATTGCAATTGCGTGTGGATTTCTCACGATTCCGCAAACTACATCGGCTGCGGAGCCAAACGATTGGGAGAATCCGAAACTCGTTGGTGTGAACAATCTTCCGCCGCACTCGTCGGATGTTACACACTCACAAATCAACCTGAACGGCAGTTGGAAATTCAAACTCGTAAAAAAAGTC
>JBOFQC010000015.1:0-2417 GCA_051660725.1 Thermoguttaceae bacterium | reverse complement strand
TTGACCGGGGCGGGAGTGATCGGAATGACCGGGCACCAAAAAGCTTTGACCGTTCGGACAGACCGGTAAGAAAATTTGACCGTGATAGTTCAGAAAGGGATCGAAATGGACGAGATTATCGAAATGATCGGAGGGATTTTGGCCGGGACACTAGAGACCGCGACAGAAGCAGCGGGGGCAACGGTCGAGACAATTTCGGAAATAACCGTCAAGGGAATTTCTGGGATAATAGAGGTGATTCCAGACGTCCTGACGGGGGAAACAGTAGGTGGGGCAGAGACCGTAATAGCGAATCCAGTCGTGACCGTAATGACGGAAGACCACGGAACGACAGGCCTCGAGATGATCGATTCGGGAATAGAGGTGATCTGCCAGAACGTCGAGATTCTGACCAACGGTCGGAAAGAGGAAGGTTTGAGAGATCAGACCGACGTGATCGGAATGACCGCGGGTATGGCAGACCGAGTGGTGGCGCTCCGCGAAAACGAGATTAGTGACTAATGCCGGTTTATTCAGATGTCAGACTAAGCGAGCCGCCAACGTCAGTTGGCGGGTAGGCATAAAGATAGTGAAACCCGGCATATATATACTGTACAACGTCATTAAGTTGACATTTTCCAATTACGGGATTTGTGAGTATAACAACAATGAAATCAACATAATATCGGGAAAGTAAGCCGACCAACGGGAGGCGAAACACTTCACGCGAAGCTACTTACGCCTGAACGGCAGGTTCCCGCCATGCCGTGCTACGGTATATTTATGGTGAACGATGAACAACTTTGACGCAAAAAACAGCGAAACTTCTGGCAGTGAATTTCAGCAGTCAAAAGCAAATTCCGCTGACAAGGCTGATTCTGTGCAAACTCGTTTTGGCAAAATGAACGAATCGTTTGCGTCCACAGGAGTGCATGCCACCAAAGCCGCATTCGACCCGCAAACGCTTACATTTAAGAAAGCCGGACAACGTACGAATCGTCATCATGTTGCCGATTTTATTTCCGACGCAAAAGATAAGGATACAAATGACAAGGAGAAATTTGATCCTGAAAAAAGCCGTTTCGGTATAGTGCCGCCTTCTATTGGACACAGAACTTTTGATGAAATCACGGCATCGTACGCTTACGATAATCTCGGCATTTCAGAAACCGAGGTCGAAGATGATGATATCACTCAACCGTTGATTCATGCCAAAGCGTCCAGTTCGCACCACTTTATTCGAAACTTCTTTCGGCTGGCTTTCTTTTTATTCCTTATAATTTCGACTATTGTTGTTCTTGTGCTTCCTCTTTACTATTCAGACTTTTTCGGGTCTGTGAAATTGATGTTTAGCAAGGAGTCGCAGCAGGGTAAAAAAATTATCGACGAAAAAAATGTTAAGAATGACAGAAATCGCACTGTCATAAATAGTAGTCCTGCTCCCAGACCATCTAACGATGATATTTCAGACGTAAAGTTTTTCGGTCTAACGGTTTCCGGCACTCAGTTCGTGTATTTGATTGATTGTTCGAACCAAATGAAAGGAAGTGTCACACCGTCACCCTTTACAATTGTCAAACAGAATCTGCTTGAATCGCTCAACACACTTCAAGATCACAGCCGATACGGTTTGGTTTTTTTCAACACGAAGCCGTTTTCGCCGGGCAACCCACAAGATGTTTCGCCGCTGATGCAGGCCGATACCGTCAATATTTTACAGTCACGCAAGTTGATTGGTCAGTTAACGGCAAGCGGCAATTCAGACTTGATTAAAGCGATATATTCGGTTTTCTCTCTTGAGCCTGACGCCATTTTTCTGGTCTGCGCAAACTCCAATGCTCGTTCGTTGAGTAGTTCCGATATCATTGATATCATTAAACGAAAGGGGCATGCTTCCTTGAATGTGATCGAATTTGGATATGGTCAAAAACCGGTAATTCCTTCGCCGCTTGAGTTTCTTGCCAATCAGGTAGGGGGAAAATATAAATGGGAAAACCTGACGTTGCTCCAGGCTGTGGCTTCTGGTGACACCACTTCAAAAAGCGGCGCCATAACTGGTGGGCTTTCGAAAAATAAATTTGCACCAACTGGCAAGCTTAACGTTTCCGGTGATTATGATTTTGACGGAACTTTAAGTAGAGACTTCGAGGAGCCGTATATACAGGATATTTCAACAGTTCAGAGTCGGCGTTACAGTCCGTTTGGTCGCAAATTGCCGGATGAATTTGTTGCCGCTCTCGCAAAAGATACGAATTTAGACACTCCGCCGCAAATCATTCCGCTTCCAAAGGATGTTGCCGCCGAGATCGAAATGGACGCCAGAATCGTTTACTTGTCAGGTTTTCTGGATTCCGCGACTAACCCCAAAATGCTTCGGACAGGTGCCGAGAGTCGCTTGGCTTTGTGGGTAAAAGGTGCCAAAGCCGGACTCCCTGCCG
>JBOFQC010000014.1:0-2324 GCA_051660725.1 Thermoguttaceae bacterium | reverse complement strand
CTGCATATCGCGGACGGGGATGTACTTTTTGCCCAATTTTTCAACAAGGATTTTTTGAAAATCGGTTCCCGTATACGTTTTCAATTGAACAGTGGCGGAAACACTTTCTTTCGGAGCACGCCCTTCAACTTGAAGCGGGGGTAAGTTGTGATACCCTTCCGCAGGCGGTGCAGAAGTCGTATTGGCCGGTCTGCCAACGGGTGCGCCAACCGCTCGGTTCGGTGTCCCAGACACTCCCGGATTTATTGATAACGAAGAAGGAGCTGCTTCATTTCGAGTCCCTAATTGTATTTGTTCATTTTGTGCGACTGGGCCGTTCTGCGCAACTTGTCCACTACTTTGTATTATCTGGCCCCTCTGACCTTGATTTCCCTGACTGGTCATTACTGATCCACGTGCGTCAAATTGCCTCGCCGAATTCTGCAGTGGATTCCGCGCCGGTTGAGATTGCGCCCACGAACTGTTCGGAGAATAACCGTTTGCGTTTGGATATCCATTATTACCATTTACCGCATAACTATTTGCTGTATTACTATTTGCTACATAACCTTGATTCTGCTGGGGTTGCGGCTGTGCTTGCCTAGAATCTCCATACTGCCCGGTCGGGTTTTGGGGTGGCTGGTACAGCGGGTTCTGGTATTGCACATTTTGTTCAACTGGACCAGTTTGCCCGTTTTGTGTATTTGCTCTAACCTGATTGTTTGGCTTAATATTCTCGCGTTGCGGTACGTACCTTGTCGGAGGTGTGTACCGGGGCAACTCAACCCGCTCAGTTGAGCGTGGAACGGGATTATATCCTTGCGCTTCGACAATGTTCGGAAGCAACGCCGTTCCTGCAGCCAAGCAAAAAACCAGCTGAGTATTAATGAATTTAAGGATAGAACTCTTTTGGGTCATAACATAACCTTTTTTTATTGATTTTATTGAAATTAATCAAGAAAAGGTGGCACGAAGCCTATTCGCTCCTCTGGGAATCGGTTTTTCATACCTCAGCCGATTAACTTAATTGTCAAAATGTATCGATTTTATCAATATTTGCGTTTCTTTGCGTTGTGCCGAAAGTTCCAATTATGCGGGCAAGGGCTGTTAAAATTATATATCACTAAATTAGAAAGCAATGTTTTTTGCTTTATTTCTTTGATGAAAAGTTAAAAAATTGATCTGGACATTAATTTGAGATTTACGTAAACTTTGGCGTTAATTTTTAAATGTATCGTTACTATTGCTTTTCAGTAACCTGTTCGAACCAAATTACGTCAATTCACTAGATTATTGACTTGAATTTGTATACCAAACAAATATTCGTCAAATGAAAGAAAAAGTCTATTCTATAACGCTAAATGCCTTAGTGTCAGCATTTGTGTCGCTCATCATCTGCGGAGTGGTTTTAATTTCCGTCCAGAAACCAAGCGTGGAGTTACCCGAAGTTTTGAGCCTGAAATCGTTGACGGTAACCGATTCAATAACGATTCCGTCAATTGACGACGTTAGCGATTCCGTTGTATTAAGGAACGACGGTGTGATTTTCTCCAAAGGTAAAATCGTGGCCGACCACTTTATGGGCACGCAGTTTTCAGGCCGTTACCTTGTAGGAAAAAGGTTGCTAGTCTCATCAAATGATCCGATAAGCGTCGCTTCCCCAAATTCATTGGAATTTCTGGCTGAACTTGGGATAAACAGCGAGACGAACAGCGGCGAACTTCTTATTCGGTCTCAAAACGGCGGCAATATAATTGGCGTCGGTCCGAAAAGCGGCCAATGCGTTTATCTCGGCTTCGAAAACGGAAACAGCTTTGACTTTTCAATAAAAAACAACGTAAACGGTTCGCAAGTCGCGTTGCTTGAACCCGAGTCCAACTTGAAAAATGAAGCAACTTCGACTCCCGATTTGTTGCATAGTGACTCGGCACCACCTTACGCTGGTCAGAATAAATAATAGTTAGACGTTAGACTTCAGACATTAGATTTTTGATAAAAGGGATTGGCTGGCGTTACTTACGTTTTCAATAAACTTGAAATCACCAAAACGTATTGAGAACAAATATACGTAGAATTATTTTACTTATTCTGGTCATAACATCGTTGATTATTCCGGTAATGTCAACGTTGGCGGCTGATTTTACGTATTCGAATTTTTTACGGAACGATTCGATTCAAACTGTACCCGAGCAGAATTACGTCGGGTTTTTAGGCTCTGAAGCGCGGACAAATATGTCTGATATTCATCAACGTATTTGGTACAATGCGTACGGTAACTTTGCGAAAGGTTCTTACACAGAGTCTGCGAACGATTTTTCATCAGTAAGTGCCGGGTTACTTGCCGG
>JBOFQC010000013.1:0-6536 GCA_051660725.1 Thermoguttaceae bacterium | reverse complement strand
CGGAAGCAAACCGGAAATCGTAACATTCGCCGGTGTGGTTGTTTCGTCGACCTCTTGTACGCAACCGGTAAGCCAGTCGGTTTCCAGCGGCGTACCGGTAACGCTTGTATATTGTATGCGTAGAATCTCTTGCATAATTTTTTGAATAAAAGTTAAGTAAAAGTGGCACCCCACAGCAGGGTGGCCGAAACATTAGTGACACCAATTAGCTCAAGTGTCGGGAATTTTACGGGTACGGGCGGCTCAAGCCGATACTCAACGGTACGAATGCTGCTGTAAACCGTTCCTGCGAAAGAACCGGCATAAAGCCGCAACCGATATTGGTAAATGTTGTTGGGAACAACACTTGTGTCGGTGTACGTTTGAGCGGTTGTGGCTGCAATGGCAACCCATGCGCCGCCGTTGACACTTCGCTCAACGTACATCTGCCGACTTGCGGTGACACCATAAACGTAATACCATGTGAGGCTTATTCCGGTTGTCCCGTTGTCAGCCGCAGTTATTAAATACGGTGTCGCGCAGTCTGCCGTTACAATCGGGTCTTGCGTACTCGGCGTTCCAAGTTCCCCGGCACCAACCGGCGGACCGTACCCTATACAAGCCCGAACGTAATGCGACTGACCGGGGTACGGGTGCGTGAATTTCACAACGGCACTGTTTCCGCTCAGTGCTGCATAGCCCCGCATGAAGCTTTGAGAGTAAGTCCATGTGCCCGTTTTGCTGCTGCCGCTAAATAGCCAGATAAAGTTGCCGAGCTTGCTTGTCTCTGTTTTCGTAACCGTAAAGTTGAATTCAAAAGGTGCGATTTGAGTTCCCGCACTGATCGAGCAAGCAGATACGTTGTATAATGGTGCCATGCTTTACTTGTTGGTTGGTTTATTTACGGTGTCCCACATTCGCCGGAAATTCTCGATTTGCCCGTCCTTGATTTCGCGCAAAGCTGAAAGCTGCTCGGTCAAAAGGTGAACCACCTTGTCGTTTCCACTTGACACATTCGTCTCCAAAGTCGAAAGCCGTTTTTCAACCGCTTCGAGTCGTTGCCCGCTTTTTGAGATGAAGCTGCGCCGCTCCAAAATGAACATCGCCAAACAGCCCGCTAAAATCCCGACAATGCCGAGCTTTTCAACGCCTGCCATCCAACCCAAGTCCGGCATGACTTGGGCGATGGGAACAGCGACAACAGCACTCGGAACAGCGGCATAAAAATAGTCGCTTATTCGTAACATCTTTATTAACACCTCCAGTTTTGCGGGAATGGAATTTTTGTTTTCACATAAAGCGTCGTGTCGCTGTAGGTTACAGATTCGGGTAACACCACACATGCAGGACCGTAACCGGCAGCCGTTGCGACGAACTGCTCAACAATACTTCTCGGCATCCAGCATAAATCGCTCGGTTCACCTTCGTCTGAAGATTTGTACCGGTCGCCGTGCGAATTAACCCAGCCGATGTATTCGATACCGTTTACAATTCGGTACGCCGTAAAGTGTGTGGCGTGAGCCCAACTTCCGGACAGCACCGCAATTTTGACTCCATTGGAATCAATTTTCGAGCCGCTGACAGCCGTGCTGTTTCCAATCACAACGGAAAGCCCTGCCGCACAGCATTTTATAATTTCGTCGGCAAGTTCTTTTCCCTTGAAATTCAAGAACAGAATCGCCGACTGATACCGCTTCGCTTCCTCAATGTACTTCTTGTATTCGGGCACCGACTGATTGTTCGTGCCGACAAGTTCTTCAGGAAAGTTTCCAATAAGATTGACACCCTTCGCACCTTCAGAAATACTCTGCCCGCCGCGAATTGAACCGTTTTTTGTTATGCTCCACGTAACAACCGGGTTGTGCGAAGTGTAAACAAGCGGTGCGCCGCGAGCGATAAGTTGCAAGAGCGAACTGTGCCACGCAAACGCAAAGGCATGGCCGCAGCAACTGCCGAGCCCACCTTGCGAAAAGTAAAGACGACTGGACTTTTTACGCTCCGGTGCCGTGTTTTTCAGCACTTCCCAAGGTAATGTGCAGGTGATGCGTTCGTCTCTGAGCGTTTTGTTTTCGGCAATCTGCTTTTGTCGCCAGTCGGTAAATGCGGTGTCATATTTCAAAACCGGCATATCGCCTGCTTCCCAGATTGTTCCAAACGACACCGCATCGGCAGCAAGTTCAGCCAGAACCGATTCCGAATAATCGTCCATTGGAACGCAGCCGTTGACGATGCTTTCCGTACCATCAGCTTCCGGTATAAATTCTATCCACCGGTCTTCACGCCAAGCAATCTGTGCTGGTGTCAAGTTCGGCGTTTTCCATTTTCGTTTCATCTTTATCTTCTCCTGAAATTCGTGGTTGGTGGTGGGCATGTACCTGTAGAGCAATCTGCTGATACCGGCGAGGGTTTCGCCGAACCGATAATCGGAATGTCAACTGTTTCTGTAATACTTGGCGTCACGTTAAGCCCCGTCGCAACCTCTCTGAAAAGTTCGCCGAGTTTCTTGGTGTCACTTGAACCAGCTAACTTTTCGGTAATTTGCGTTTCGAGCTTATCCAAGAACTCGCCCCAAAGTTCCGGTTTTATCTTCGTTTGAGTTGCTGTCCTAAGTGCCGAGTATGCAGACGTTTGCGTTTTGAACGCCCCCTTCTCGATCCCCTCCGCTGCCGACTGGTAACATGACGCCAGCGCAGCAGTTGCTGTGTCCGGGACGCTAGGTTTGTTCTCTTTGACCCATTCGGTAAGTGTTTCGGGTTTCGGAAGCGGTGTCGGATTCGGTCCGGGTGACGGGTTCGGAATTGCCCCTCCGTAATCGCAAAAGTGTAATAGTATCTTGGGTTCATTATTTTCGACAATTGCCGCGATAATTGTGTATCTGGCAGGTGTGTTTGAAGCGAAGCAAATCGAGTTTTTGCCGGTGTCAACGTAAAATGGTGACTGCGGTATAATGCTCCAGTCTGCTTTTGTGGCGGTGTCATTGAGCCGAAAAATACATAACTCGCCGATGTTTGCCGCAATCGGTCCGTCAATATACTCCGCTGAAGCTGCCGGTGACGCCAGCTTCCAGCTTGGTTTGCTGACCTGCACAATCGCTGTTTCACGCTGGAAACGAAAGGGCTTTAACTGAGAGGGCTCCCACTCCTTTAACAACTTTCCCGCGAAAAAACTTGTGCCAAACACAATTACCCAGATTGGCAGCCAGTATACAAGAAATTCTTTTTTCATTTTGTCCATCATTTTTTACCTTTTCATAAGTTGGAGGATTTGAATCAGAAGCCCTATCGCCGCAATGATTATCGCGGGATTTTCCGTTTTCGACTCTTCGAGAATTATTTCCGTAATTGACATGGCTTCAAACGCTGTATCTCGCATGGTGTCACTGCCCGGTATGAGGTGGCCGCCTGATTCCGTTGCGATAATAACCAGCGAGTAAACCGCCCCCCACGATTTGTCGCTGTCCACGATTTTAAGTGCCGCCCAAGCGACTTTGTCGTCTATGGTCGTTTCGGTGTACGTTGCCAAAACGCTCAGGTCCAAAAGTGCCGGACGTATCCAGTTTCGCAAGTTCGCGCTGTCCGAATGTCCCGGATAGGTCGCCGCATAGTTCGCAACCTTCAGGGCAACGCCGGAAAATTGCCACATCCCTTTGATGCGGCTGAAAAAATTAAATACTGTTCTCATAAATTCTCTCTTTTTTTAGTGTGAATTCTCTTGAAATTCCGGCAGTTGCTGAGTTCCCAGCAGCCGGTGCCGTAAATGTCCAGAACCTCAAAAACTTCATTTTCAACTTCTATTCTGTCGCCAACCTGTGGTGTCAAATTCAACTCACAGGCAGGGATCAGAATGTCAAAAAGTCGGGCATCAACATGAAGTGATGCCTCTGTTTCGGTTTTTGCACTGTTTCTGCCAACGATTACCTGGACTTCATATTCCGTTTCGTCCTGAAAATACAAGGCTTTTTCGCCACTTACCGTAATCAGAACTGTTGCCAAAAGGTCAAGTGATTTTGAAATATGCTGCATAACGGCTCCTACGTTAGTCGTACTCGAACGACCGGATCGGCACCAATTGCCGCCTCAACCGCAACGCCGAGCTTGACGATATTCGAGCCGGTAGTTTTGAGTGCCTCCTTGTTTACCTTGTCCCAGTTGACGGTGTCACCGAAAGCAAAAGCGTCACCGGTTTTCTTTTCCACGTCGAAAACGCCTACAACCGCAAGTGCGCCGAGCGTGTTTGCCGGTATGTCGTTGTTCGCAACTCCGTTGATGCTCCCTTCCGAAACAATGTCCCCTGCCGTTACGTCGGCGGTTGGTGTGTAGTCAATCGTAATTCCTCTGTGACGAAAAATCGCGTTCATAAATCCTCCTAAAGTTGTCTAAAATGCTTGAAATTAAGGGGTTTGAAGCGATTTTGAGCAAAAATCATTGATTTTCACCCAAAACCATGCTTTTTTAACAAAATTCATGCCAAAAAATGGCACTTTTTGAGGTTTCGTGGGTTAGTCAGATTCACGAAACCCCGTATTTTGAAGCGTTTCGCTTGTTGTGGTCGGCACCGAGGGCGACCGTCTCGCAGAGACCGGGAGCCTAATGCCTCGACGGCAGGTCGTTATTCTCCGGCGACTTTGAGCATCCCGCGATAATCCTGTTCCTTGACACCAAAATCGATGTAACCGCGAAACTGGATACCGAGCTTGTCGAAGTCCGCATCCGCTCGCTCAATTGTCGGTCGGTCGACACCACCCAAAAACGCAACCTCAAGGGACGGCAGACGGTTCGGGTCGGCCATTAAATACCACGCTTTGGGGCTGCTTCCTCGAATCGCGCTGCTCGAAAGATACGTCGACGACACCACCGAATACTTACCGGCATGCGGGTTCGTGTTCGGCTTGGCGAACCCCTCCTTCGTTGTTTCGTTAATGGTCGTCGCTTTCATAAGCATTTCAGCGATAACCTTTTGCGCGATTGGCACCAGCAAAATCGTTGGCATAATTCCGAGCGGACGTTCACGCTTCTTGTTGTCACCGGCAACCGTTGGCTTCGTCTGCTCGCCGAACATCACTTCCGCAAGTGTAAGCGAGTCAATTGAAAGCGTGGTGTCATCACCTTCCATGAAATTCTTATGCGCCGCCGAGAAAAACTTGCTGCCGTCGCGCTGCTGCGGGTTCGACAAAAGCAGTTCCCAAACAGCGTCAGCAATTGATTCCGCCGCACCCATCCCGACCTGACGTGGAATGTCGGTCAATGCGCCGAGGTCATCGTCAATAATCATTTTACGGGTCAGTGCAAACATAATACCGTGAGTATCCGCCTGTTGCGTGTACTCCTGCTCGCCGATCATCCCGTGCTTGAGTTCCCCCTGCGGTCCCACCGGTTCAAACTTGAACGAGCCGGTCATCCGATACCGCCGGTGCAGCTTAAAATCTGTTACGCTTGATGTTTTGCAGATTTTCCGCCAAGCGTCCTCGACGTAGTTGTAACCTTCGAGCAGCATTTTATTTGCAACATTCGACAGGATTCCGGGCAAAGCGGTCGTGGAAAATGCCGCCTCAAGCCAGCCGTGTGCATCACGTGAAAATCGTGGTAATCTGACACCACAAGCCACTTCGCAAAACTCCTGCAACCCCATGCCGCGATACTTGTCGTAAGCGTCAAGCGTTTTTTCATCGAATTTCTTTTCAAGCTGGCTCATCGGAATTCCAGCCGCCGAAAGTGCCACCACCTCCAAAGCAGCACTTGGCGTTTGCGGCGAAGTACCCGGTGCAGGTGGTGCCGGACGTGACGCCCGCATCTGCTCAAGCTCGAACTTTTCAGGCGCCCAACCTTCCGAAATAGCCTGCATTTCAAGGTCGGGAAGTGTTCCCTTGCCGATACTGCCAATCAGGTTGATTCGCTGCCGTTCCGCCGCAATCGCCTCTCTGTATTCTTTCGCCGCATCTGCTGCAGAGAAAGTCAGCGGCTCTGGTGTCACGGGTTTTGGCTCCGTTTGTGACATTTGAGCGTCCTGTTTGGTGGTGTCAGCCTTTTCAGTAACTGTCATAAAATTCTCCTCTGTTGTTTTGGTTTCAGTAATGTTTTTGCCAAAAGTCTCGCCCGTCATAAAAAGTTCACTCGCTTTTTCGCCGGAAATTGCAATCGCCTCGACGTTCGCCGAAGTGTTCGGGTCCGCCCCGTATTCTACGAATGAAATTTCCTTGAGCGTCATTTTCTGCACAATATGCAGCGGGCCTTCCACTGACTTTCCGTTTACGATTTCCTTTTGACCCGGTGCGATGAACCGTGTTTTGTGGACCGGTCCGCCAATTGATGCCTGCCACGGGAACCCAAGTTTGCCGCTATGAACGATGTCACGCGAAAACTCCGTGTCCCTGCTGATGATGCCGCTTGCGGAAATGACACCACCGGCAATGGCAATGTTCGTCGAGTGCCCAACCCCTGCCCATTCCTTATGGTCGCGGCGAATCGGTATCCGCTGTGACTTAATCGCAACGCCCGACAGGTCTACGATTATCGGGTAATCAAACCCGCGCACGTTCGCAACCGCGCCGGTGTAAGCTC
>JBOFQC010000012.1:0-2620 GCA_051660725.1 Thermoguttaceae bacterium | reverse complement strand
ATTAATCTTTTCAATTTCGCGGCGTAGAGCGTCTTCTTCTTCCCGAATCGCCGGGTGTTTGCTGTGACGGGTCAGATAAATCAGATGTGCCGTCCGGTGAAATTGCGTTTGACCCCGGTGATGTCAATGATTCGGATGCACCGCCGGCTTCTCGTTTCGGCTGGTCTTGCGGATGATCATAAACATCTTCCTGGTTGGAAAATTCTTTTTGCAACTCTTCCAAAGACGTTTTATCTTCGATTTCGTCTTCATTTTCGGCAATGTTTTCATCCGGTGCGTCATTATTGTTTTCGTTTTCGTTTTCGTCTCCGTTATTTTCGTCGGCAAACTCATCCTTTATTTCACCACGGTCCACTAACATAAACGCGCCCCAAAAGAACGGATGTTCCGCACGTAACGGTTCGTCTTCTTTACTCGATTTCAAGCGAGGCTCTTCCTCGAATTTCAACGAATTCGTAGCGGAATGAAGCACCGTGTCCCGCCACGCCTCGGCTGCTGGAAGTTCTGCGTAGTTTTTCAGAAACCCTTTAACGAAATCGTAGCTTGAACTTCCGCCTGGTCGCCAACGCGAAAGCAAAACCGTGTTCGCTCCATTCGCTTGCATTGCCAGAACCGAATAGAAGATTTCACGTCCGTTCCCGGTTTTTGCTGCGTTTTCGGCTCCTGTATGGAAACCGGGTAAAACAATCAAACGAGGCCCACCCCACGGCAAACCGAGCCTTGAACGAACATTGCCAACTGAGCCAACCGAGTTTGACGAGCTTCTTGAACCGGAGGCAGAATTCAGGCCAGCACTTGCTCCCCAAAGCCCCCAACCAAGCGGATCATTTTTTGCAGCCGGTATGTCATTAAACACCACCAAGCGCGGAATTCGTGTCATGAACAACGACACGCCGCCCGGTACCGGCCCGCCGACATAAGCGACAACGCTTCCGAGGTTCGCTTCGGCAAATTCTTCTTTCAACCCTTTGGTATAATTTATCGCTTTTTCTTGCGAGTCTTTCGGAAACAACTTGCCTGCCACAACGAAAGTTTCAGTACCTTGCAAACGTGTGAATTTATGCGGCACGCCAAGTGCCGCAGTTGGTGCGTATCTTATCGAAATGGAAGCATCTCCTGTATCCAAACCAATCAGCGGCCTGTACTCACCGTTTGCGTCCTTCACGGAAAGCGTTTCAAATGGGAGATACCAAAGAATGTGATCCGGCACTATAATCAATTCTTTAAAATTTATTTTCTTGGCACCGCCGAGTAGACCGCTTAAAAGTTTGTTGCCGGACTCTTTCCATTCCCACTTTTTCGCTTCCGAAGCGGAGCGTTTGGTTTCTTCTCTCAAGTCTTTAACCGCAATTTCCTTATCGGAGCCGGTATTTCCCAGTGCTGTCAAATATGCACTCAAAGGTTTACGTATAGCTTCAATTCGAGCGGAGATTCTCCACATGTCGAAGTTGTTCCGATCAATCATGAACCCGTAAAGCTGGCCGTTTGCGGCAAAGAAAACCAATTCCGCGGTCCCTTCCGGCAAACTATTTTGAATCTCTTTCAAATGCAAAAGCGGCGGAAACACCGCAGGCGACCTGCCTCTCGAAAGAGCAATTGAACGGAGATAAACCTCTTGCATAAGACTGGTTTGCTCAAGTCGAACCAAGAGGTCGTTTTGGAGTTTTTTCTGATCCTCGTCAATTGGCGCAATTGGTAATGTACGAATCCGTTGTTTCAAACCTCTTGAGGTTTCTGAAAGTTTTGCATAAGCAGGAAAAGCAACCGTAAGCAGCTTCCGATCCAATAAATTACGCCGCTGCAAATTCGTTGCAGGCGACTCGAAAAGAGCACGTAAAGAAATCAGACGACCTCCAAAAAGCGGATCACAAGCGAAAAAGCGTTTGCGACGAACAAGCTCTGATATTTCGAAAGCACGTTCTTTGTAATCCAACTCAAGCGCAATGGAAAACCACAATTCATGCACGTCATAAACATTTGTTCCCATCACGACATCTGGCAACGCGACTTGTGCGGCAAGTGAATCCATTGGTTCCATTATCCAATCACGGTGTGTCGGCTCACGTAAAAGGTAATCGTACAATTCCAACGCTTTTCTGGCGGTTATCGGACTGGTTGTGGAAATCCGCCCGTGCACTTGGATATTCGCTAAAAACTTAATTTGCCAAACCCAGAGCGAGCATTTGCTCATGAATCGCATCGATTCGCCAAGGAATTTATTACCATTTGCCAAGTCGTTTGGCGAACCGCCGGCGTAACTTTGTCGGGCTTTGAGAAAATTCCAGCGTCCGCCTAGCCGTCCTTCTTTCATCGGACTATTCTGCATCAACGATTGGGCGGTGTCGAGGTGGAGTTGGGCCGCCGCGGCATTGCCAAGCGAAATCGCATCGTCCGCAATTTCTTCGAGCAATGAAACCAACACAAGTGCGTTTGCACACGAATCTTTTCGACGACTTGCGACCAGATTTTGCGAATACGCAAGTGCGTCAAGCAGGTACGGGCACGGTTTTAGTGGGTCTATCAGCCGTTGCGTTGTCGCTGCGTACCGAAACGACTCGGCAACTGTAATTGCGTCGTTGTAGTGGAAACCCGTTATACTCGCTTCATGAAAAAGCAGCCA
>JBOFQC010000011.1:0-3136 GCA_051660725.1 Thermoguttaceae bacterium | reverse complement strand
ACACGTTTCCCGCTCTTCGTCGGTCAATCGAACAATGTACTTTTTTTTCATGGCGAAACCTCCGTGTGTTGAAAACGGCAATATACCAGATTTCGACCATTTGTCATATCCCAATTACTAACACTGACAACGCACTAGAGCATTTCCAAAATTGGTGTAAAAGAATCCATAACACCTGGAATGGAGCACAGCGTAATGTCGGTTATACGGAAAAAACGGTATGGCCCTGTGGCTAACGGCGCTAACAAAAGGATATATGCAAAAAATATCATAACACTAGGTATATTCACCTTTTTACATATTTTTTGCATTCAATATATTGCTTATGCAATTAGATTATGCTAAGCTGTTGTAACACGAAAAAAGTTACGAAATTGTAATTTTTTTCGCTCATTTTTCTTTTTATTAACAATTTGAAAGTAAAACGGTGTAACAATGACAAAAGTAAAATGCAGAGTGGGTAACGTAAAAAGATCGGGGAATAGTAATCTGTTAGGCTTTACGTTGGTAGAGCTTCTCGTTGTTATTGCAATTATTGGCATTTTAATTGCTTTACTTCTTCCTGCAGTTCAGGCGGCTCGAGAAGCTGCAAGAAGAATGCAGTGTACGAATAATCTCAAGCAAATGGGGTTGGCAGTACATAATTTTCATGACGCACGCAATGCGCTTCCGCCTGCAGGACTTGTGGGAAATGCAAATTTCAGTTTTTTCACTTTTTTGCTCCCTTATACGGAACAGATGGCTTTGTCGGAAGTTTTGAGTACCGCTATTCAAAATGATACCTATACGGGAACTTGGTGGAACTGGTGGAATCAAGCGAATGATACAGTTCTAACACAAAGCCAAAAGAATGGCTTCGGAAGCATCTCGTTCATGAAGTGCCCTTCCCGAAGGAGTGGAGTTTCTATTACTTCTGATATTCGTGATACGTGGCAAACAAACCCCGGACCACGTGGCGATTACGCAATTGTTGTTGCCGCTTGTCCAACAGATTGGAATGGTGAAATGTGGTTGCGCGTGGCAGATCCAGGCAAAGATGATAATGGAACATATAAATCTGCTCACCGAGGACCGTTTAGGGCAGCAAGTTATTCGGCATACACAACTGATGGCAACCCGATCAGTAGATCATATACTGCGACTGACTCCTTGTCGTGGTTCGCAGATGGAACAAGCAACCAAATTATTATTGGTGAAAAATCTGTTTATCGTGGAACTGACCCCACCGCAACTGGTATACCATCAGCTTTCGATTATAACTTCAAGGATGGTGATAACGAATGTCTGCTTCAAGATGGCTCTTGGTTGCAATACGTACACCGTCAATCAATGGCATGGGCACGGCCTGTAAATGTTGTTTATCGGTTGGAAGATATACCAACTCGTGGTTGGCATCCGTGGCAGGGAATGGTCAAAGACAACCAATGGACACCAATGTGGGCTATTCCGGCCCCGGGTTTTGGCGGTCCGCATACCGGTGTATGTAATTTCGCTATGGGTGATGGGTCCGTACAGTCAATTTCCATAACTATTTCACCGGAAATCCTGGCTCGTGTCGGCATGACCAATGATGGCGGATCTGTTTCGTTTAAATAATCACTTATACTGTCGGCTCGGTTTACCGAAATTTTGTTGGTTTGATTGTGAAAAATTTCAAAAACCCAAAATTAGGAAAATGTGAGCTTTATGACGCTGCGCAGTATACATGAGTAAATTCTCGACTTTTGCGACTCTGATTCACTTTGTATGTAAAAGTCGAGGTTCGAATTTTTTGAAGACGTCAGTAATAAATTTGAAGGCACGTAAAATTTATCTGGTAATCAGCACAATCCTATTTTTTAATAAACTAAAAATGAAGTACACAAAAATCTTTTTGATATTGCCGGTTTTATTTTTGTTTGCAGTAGCTGGGTGTGGAAAGTACGTTCCGGTTTCAGGAACAGTAAAATATGAAGACGGTACGCCTGTAACTGCCGGTGATGTGGTTTTTGCAACCGGTAACGAAATCGCCCGTGGCAAAATCGGATCAGACGGTTCGTATAGGATGACATCCATTAAGCCGAATGACGGAGTTCTTCGTGGTGAACATAAAGTTTATCTCGAGAACGTGATGAAAATCGATATGAATATTTCTGGAGAAGGTCAAAATACACGAGCGATTGGTTCTCCGACACTTTTGGTGGATACCAAATACATGCGTCCTGAAACTTCTGGTTTGACTTGTACGGTGAAATCAAGGACAAAATTTGACATCACGGTTGAAAAACCTGAGTAATAGTGTCGCATGTACGCTCCAAAACGACAAGATTGGCATTTTTTTAATATGTCAGTAAATTTGCTTGCATTTACCCTCAATTACGCATATTTGTGTACTTCAGGGTAATCGGTTTCCCTACTGTTTTCCGCAGAAAAAAGTGTTATAATCTCTGGAACTTGTGCCGATACGATTATCGGTACAATGATTTTTCTGTGCAAAACTGTATTAGCGTATGTCCGAAACACAAGAAAGGTGCAAACCAACTTCCGTAGCGATTATAGGTGGTGGCTTGGCAGGGATTGCCGCCGCTGAATCAGCCGCAAACCGAGGCTGGAACGTCGAATTGTTCGAATGGAGTAAAGTACTCGGAGGACGAGTTGCGTCTCAGTTCGACGCACGTTCACACCGTTGGATCGACAACGGTCAACATGTGATACTCGGGTGTTGCACAGAACTACTCGCATTGAACCAACGTCTCGGACTTGCAGACTTGTTTACACGTAGCGAATCGGTGCAATTTGCGGCAACCGACAAAAAACGTTGGAATTTGGCCGCTTCGCCGTTTTTGCCTCCTCGTTGGCAACTTGTGCCAGCATTTCTTAAAAATCCGTTTCTCTCGTTCAGTGATCGTTTGTTTACCGGACTTTTGCTCCGGAAAATGGCGAAGATTCCGACTTTTCGCTCAACTGAATCTGGTAATAAAACCGGTTCTGCGTCGGCTTTGCCGTTACGTACTGATCTGCCTAACACGTTTGGTGCTTGGTTACGTAAAGAAGGTTCTTCCGAAGACACGGTGCAGAATTTTTGGAACCCGCTTATTTTCAGCACTTTAAACGAAACCGTTGACAACGTCTGCCTATATTCCGCTGTAAAAGTGGT
>JBOFQC010000010.1:0-11989 GCA_051660725.1 Thermoguttaceae bacterium | reverse complement strand
TCGATCCGCGACTTCAGCCATTGAATTTGGGCGTTCTTTCGGATTTTCTTTGAAACAGTGCCGCATAAGCTCAACCAACTTCGGCGTCATTTCGGGCCGTTCTTCCGACTTTTTGGCACCAAGATACAGTTCGAAAACTTTTGACGCCGTTTGTCCTCCTTTACGGCAAGGAGCGCGACCATGAAACATTGCCAATACGCTTATTGCCCACGACCAGATATCTGACTGCAATTTGATTTTAAGCGAAGAATCACTCTGGCCGCTTCGGTAAAGCAAAAACGCCTGATACTGTTCCGGCGAACAGTATCCTGGTGTCATTCCCTCCCACTGCTTTGCGGAAATACTGAAACGACCTGAATCGACGTTGCTTTCGCCGTTTTCTTGTTCAGGCATGTCGGTAACATTTCCGTCAACATGCGACTGTGAATTCGGATGTTTTCCAATTGACACCGCCTGAGCAAGTCCGAAGTCCGTGACTTTCGGAATCGTACCTGACATCATTACGTTTGCAGGCTTGACGTCAAGATGCAAAAGTCCCTGCTTATGTGCATAATCAAGCCCCCAAGCAAATTGAATCGCAATACTGATTATTCGCAGCAACGATTCTTTGGTAGTACCAGTGTAAAGACGTTTGTCAACTATCCAGTCGCGTAAACTGCCGTCCGGGATAAACTCGGCAAAAATACGTGGAATGTTACCAATTCGGCGAACAAGATAACAAGTCGCAATATTAGGATGCAGGCCAAGTTCAATCCAGGTTTGACATTCCCGTTCATAATTTGCAACACCAAGCTCGGAATTCAAAACACCTTGCTTCGGACTTTTAACAGCGAGGTCCAAGTCCCATTCACGGTGATAAACACGCTGCACAATTCCGACACCACCTTGTGCGTACGGAACACCGGGCGCAAGCTGTTTAACTTCGTAAATGCCTAAAATAACGTCGCCGATATTCCAAATTTCAGACTCGTTTTGAGGTGTTTCGAGATTAGTCATCACACTCAAAGAGGCTGTTTTTTGAAGCTGGCTCGTCAAACTACGATTAAACCTTTGTTCCGGCGAATCGGTTTCTTCCTGCTTCGGATGTGTCGCCTCCTGGCTTGTAATGGCGTCAGACACACCGCTGGTATGTGATACCGTGTCAGTCGGAGAATCAACATCCGAAGAAAAATTTTGCAGTGAAAATGGCGTTTGCGAAGTCGGCGGTGTCGTAGATTCTGACGAATCGTCCAAAGAAGAATTTGCTGATTCACCCGGCAAAAGTGTTAACGTTTCACTTGTTCTATCAAGTACAAACGCTTCACGACAATTTTTACACTGCGCCATCTTTCCCAAAAGGGAAACGTCCAATTTGTATTGCATAAAGCAGTGAGGACAAATCGACTTGAAAAATGGCATTTATGCGTATGCAGGTGAACAGGTGAACAGGTGAACAGTAATATTGTTAGCCCCGGAGCCCTGCTCCGGGGAGTACATCGCCGAGCAGGGCTCGGCGGCTAACAATTTTTCGCCGAGCAGAAAACCCGGGAGTGCCTCTTTATAATCTCGGTTTCAACACGGAAATTCCGAGTGGCGGCAGGAAAACTTCCATTGAAGCCGGATGTTTGTACGCTTCAACCGCCTCTGCCATGATACCGGGTCCGTTTCCTGTGTTGCTTCCGTCATAAATTTCCGAGTCGCTACAAAAAATTTCTTCGAACCAACATGCGTTCGGCACTCCAATCCGCTGGCGTCTCGGGACCGGCGTGAAATTACATAGCACCACTAAATAATCTCTCGGATTAGCGGCTCGCCTGATAAATGAAAAAGTACTGCTTTCCCAATTATGACAGTCGATCCACTCGAAACCCCGTGAGTCAAAATCCAACTCATGCAACGCAGGCTCATTACGGTACATGCGGTTCAAGTCGGCAACACAACGTTGCAGGCCCTGGTGAGTCCGCCATTCAAGTAAGTGCCACTGCAAACTTTCGTCGTAGTTCCATTCGTACCATTGCCCGAACTCACAACCCATAAACAACAGTTTTTTGCCCGGATGTGTCCACATGTAACTGTAGAACAGCCTTGCATTTGCGAATTTTTGCCACAAATCACCCGGCACGAAATCAATCACCGACTTTTTACCGTGTACCACTTCGTCGTGCGATATCGGCAGAATGAAGTTTTCATGAAAAGCGTAAATCAAGCTAAACGTCAGTTCGTCGTGGTGATACTTTCGATAAACAGGGTCGTGACTGATGTAACGGAGCGAATCATTCATCCAACCCATATTCCACTTCATTGAGAAGCCGAGTCCGCCGCAATACGTCGGTCTCGAAACACCCGGCCATGCAGTCGATTCTTCCGCAATTGTAAGCACATTCGGGAATTGGATGTGAACCTGTTCGTTTAACTGTTTGATGAACTCAATCGCTTTTAAGTTCTCGCGGCCTCCAAATTCGTTCGGAATCCAATCACCGTCCTGACGTGAATAATCGAGGTAAAGCATCGACGCAACAGCGTCAACACGTAATCCGTCGAGGTGATACTTTTCCAGCCAGAATATTGCGTTTGAGATCAGGAAATTACGCACTTCGTGTCTGCCGTAATTAAAAATGCAGGTTCCCCAATCACGGTGTTCACCTTGTCGCGGGTCCTCATGTTCGTACAATGCCGTACCATCAAAACGCCGCAAACCGTGCCCGTCTTTCGGAAAGTGTGCCGGCACCCAATCCATAATCACACCAATGTCGTTTTGGTGGCAAAGATCAACGAAATACATAAAATCTTCCGGCGTTCCGTACCTTGAAGTCACCGAGAAATAACCGACGACCTGGTACCCCCAGCTTCCGGTAAACGGGTGTTCCGCAACGGGTAGCAACTCGATGTGCGTGTAACCCATCTCCTTGACGTACTGCACAAGTTGTTGGGCCAAATCACGGTACGTCAACCAGCGGTGCGGGTCGTCACCCGGTCTGCGCCAACTTCCGAGATGCACTTCGTAAATTGAAACCGGAGCATGTAACCAATCAAAAGTTGCCCGTTTGTTAATCCACTCGGTGTCGTTCCATTTGTAATTTTCAAGATCAACGACAACTGAAGCTGTACAAGGTGGGACTTCTGCGTAAAAACCAACCGGATCGGATTTATCGGAAACGGTATGCTCGTTTATCGATTCGCTTGTGAAAATTCGGTATTTATAAATTTCGCCGACTTTCAGCTCGGGAACGAATATTTCCCAAAATCCTGCCGGAATCAGCTTGTGCATTGGATTTTTGTAAGCGTCCCAGCCGTTGAAATCACCGACAAGACTAACCTGCATAGCGTTTGGAGCCCAAACGATAAAGTTGACTCCTTTTACGCCGTTTACTTCACGAATGTGAGCGCCTAACTTTTCGTAACTTTTCCAGTGGGTCCCCTCGTTCAGAAGATGCAAATCGAAATCCGTCAGAAAACTCGGATACTGTGTTTTGCCCGGTTTCGGCAGACGGGGCTGCTTGGCGTCTGTTTTTTTTACAAGCGGAGTCAAAAAGGAACTGTCCTGGCTTTTTTCATTTTTCGACTTATACGATTTTTCTTCCTTGACTTCCAACTTCATTGCGGCAGTATCCTGCTGATCTTTCCCGGATTGGTCGTTGCCCGGTTGATCTTTATTACTATTTACTACAGTTGAATCGTCCATTATTTTGCTCCCTTCAAAGGAAAAACGTCAAAAAGCCTTGCGTTCCAAGGCTATACCGGAGCCCGGTAAGGGCGGTGCGCTTCGCGTGAAGTGTTCCGCCTCCCGCGACCTGCCGTCGAGGCGTGAATAGGTCGGCTCCTTTTCCGAGTTTTTCAATGTTTAATGCTGATTGTCTTCAGCTTACCCTAAATTGGAAAACATGCAGTTTATGCCGGGCGACAGTATAAATCATTTTAAGCGGGAAAATTTAACCCATCTTAAGAATAATCTTCACAAATCACACGACATTATACCGTATTTTTGTAAAAAATGTACCGGGATAATCTAAATTTCCCCAATCATCCAATCGCCAATCAGTCGCGAACTGCTTGTTGTTACGCTCTTGCCTGAAAAAGCGAAAAACCGTATACTCAGATTATGTCGTTTTCTACGGATTTGCCAATTTTTAAAGGACCACTAGACCTGCTGCTTTATCTGGTTAAAAAGCACGAGTTGGATATTCTAAATATTCCGATTACAACAATTACGGATCAATACCTCGAATACCTTGCGGTGCTAAAAGATATAGACGTAAACGCAGCAGGTGACTTTCTGGCAATCGCAAGTACTCTAGTAGAGATTAAATCGCTCGAAGTTTTACCCGGCGAAGAAGTTGTCAACGAAGAAGTGGAAGACCCACGAAAAGAATTGGTCCAACAACTTCTTGCTTACAAAGAATACTGCGACACGGCACAGGACCTTGAAAAACGTGGAAAAAGTTGGCAGTTGAACTATCCACGTCTGGAAAACGATCTGCCGCGGCGTCCGAAGTCGTGGGCGGAAGAACCGATCCGGGAAGTCGAACTCTGGGACCTCGTCAGCGCTTTTGGTCGTATTATTCGAGAAAACGCTCCGGCTGCCAAGCACCAAGTGATTTACGACGACACGCCAATTTCCACACACATGCAGCGTATCTATAACCGCTTGAAACTCGAAGGAAACGTTGATTTCGCTTCTTTTTTCGAACCGGGCCAACATAAAACGACAATGATCGGTATTTTTCTTGCCGTGCTGGAACTTGTACGGCATGAGTTCGCATCGGTTGAACAAGACGAGCCTTTTGGCCAAATCACCCTAAAGTACCGGGAAAGCAGCAAATCGCCTGACTTTGCTAGTATTGACGGTTAGACAAACAACGTAAGTTTTTTGATTTTGTTTATTGCTGTAATAAATGTCAAACCGCCGAGAGACCTGCCCCCAGACATAAACTGCTCTGCGTAGCTCCCCGGAGCATGACTCCCGGTCTAACAAAAGGTGATTCTGAATTTACAGCACTTCTCTGAACCCACTCTTTTTGCCTACCTTTTTTATTTTGATTGATAAAGTATAATATACGTATTCATTTTGTGCTTTATATACAAATTTCAGGAACGCTCTAGTGCCGTGTAAAGATTAAATTTTAGTATTAACTCTTAACTTTACAGCGTATAACGCCGAGCAATTTATGCCTGAACGGCAAGTAACTTGGCAGCTAACCTAAAAAATATTTATAAGGCTCTAGCACTGATTTCAAGATTTGAAAGTAATATAATTAATAATATAATATTTCGAGCATCTTAAAATTCACCTGCTTAACTTAGTGTTAAACAGTGCCTAATTTGCTTAGCCCGGATGCCCTGTTCGTTTTTTCTCTGGGGTAAATAATTATTTTTTTAGTGTCTTTATGAGTGTTAATAGCGGAAATTCCAGCCACCAAATTCGTACTCGTTCAGAACGAGTTGCGGGCGTGGTAGCAAGTCGCGGTCATTTGAAACAAGTGGTCAATTTTTTCAAAAACGACCTAAGGTTTCCGATAATTATTATGATGCTCTTGACGAACCTCGCGATTTGCGTGGTTATCGAAGCATGGAAACCGCCGTTTTCGTATCAGGTATTCGACATTCCGACCCGTGATATTGTTTGCCAAACACCATTTCGAGTCGAAAGTCTTTCTGAGACGGATAAAGCAAAAGAAAATGCCAGAATGGCAGTGCCGATTATTTACACGCTTGATTCTGCGCCGATTATCCAAATTCGTGACTCTTTAATCAACTCGGTTATTACAATTGCGCAAACCACGAAATTTGAAGACCTTAATCCAAGCATTTTGACGGATTTTCTACCAAATGATCCAGAAGCCACGGAAGAGAAGAAAGCAAGCGAATCGTTAAAAATTTATTCTTTAATCCGTAACGCTTTAAGCGACGAACATAAACTTACCGAATTTCAGGAAAATTTGAAAAAATCTTTCGTCGTTTTCGAACGAGATGGTTTTTTACTTAATCCGCCTAAAAATTCATCGGAACAAATACGAATAATTGTTCCAAATACTAACAACGGTTTATCACCGACGACAACGGTTCAGGGTGAATCGCCGCCAGCAACAGACACAAAAACGCCGTCAGAAAAAGTTGTTTATCTTTACGACGTTCTTCTGAATGACGGAAATCGACTTCGTTGGGCTTTGGCGCAGGATTTCGGCTCCGGCGCATTTTCAAACGCTCTTTTCAATTGGGTTTTTCCGAAATTCAAAAATGTTGCCCATTCAATACTTCGCTTGGATGTGAACGCTACTACTGAAGCCCGAAACGCTGCTGTGCAAGCTGTTCAAACGGAGTATATCTATTTTCCACGAGGAAAAGTTCTTGTTCCGGCGGGTACGGTAATTACGCCACTTTTGCTCAGCCTACTGAAAACCGAGTATGATCTTTCTTTATCTGAATTATCGGTTCCTCAAAAAACGGAGCGTTTCTCTGCAATTTTCTTCCTATTAACAACACCTCATTTTCTCGGTTGGGTTTTCTTGTACCGCCGTGAAAGACGTAAACCGAAATCGTTAGTATCCAGTTCTCTCGTGCTGGGTTTCATGTTTTTATCAGTGCTTGGCTCAAGAATACTGCTCCATTTTTCCGACTCACAAGGGCATCTTGATCTGATACCGCTACTCATCTTCGCGCAGTGCATGGCAATTACATTTTCATGGGAACTGTCACTGATTCTTTCCATGAATCTCGTTTTGGCACTTGTTTTTGCAAGTGATTGCTCACGGTTCAGCACTTTTCTTATCTTGTCTGGAACAATGATTACCGCAGTTGAACAACTTGGACGACTGCGAACCAGAAGTAAACTGATTATTGTCGGAATGGTTGCCGCCACTTTGTGCGCTGGTATCACGGTTGCTAGCGGAATTTTGGAAGGAAGACAGTTGCTCGCACTCTGTCAGGAAGCTTTTTTAAACGCCATTTGGACGCTCGTCGCCAGTTTGGCAATGACCGGTTTGCTACCGTTTATTGAACGGCCGTTTGGGATTCTGACTGACATGAGTCTGCTGGAACTCGGTGACGTGTCTCACCCGCTTCTGCAGGAAATGATCCGACGAGCTCCGGCCACTTACAGTCACTCAATTCAAGTCGGCTCAGTTGCGGAAGCGGCAAGTGACGCCATTGGAGCACGAGGACTTTTGACACGGGTAGGAGCTTATTTCCACGACATCGGAAAAATATTAAAGCCGCAATGCTTCGTCGAAAACCAAACGGGTGAAAATATTCACGACTCACTTGAGCCGCACATGAGCTCAATTGTTATCGTTGCCCACGTGAAAGACGGTGTCGACCTTGCCCGCCAGCACAGGTTACCGCAACCGTTGATTGACTTGATCGAACAGCATCACGGCACTTCGCTGGTTTCGTATTTTTACGGATTGGCAAACCGTCAGAGTAAAGATAATCCTTACGGCCAAGTTGCCGACGAAAGCGCTTTCCGATATGCCGGTCCGAAGCCGCAAACTAAAGAGGCCGGTATACTTATGCTTGCCGACGCTGCTGAAAGTGCAGTAAGAAGTATGGGTGACTCAGCCACACCGGGCCGAATCGAAAACATGGTCAGACAGATTACCGAACTGAAACTCAAAGACGGACAGTTCGACGAGTGCGGCATGACCCTGCGTGAGCTGAAAATTGTCGAAAACAGTATTATCAACTCGTTAATCGCAGTGCGGCACAGCAGAATCAAGTACCACGATCAGGACAAAAATCTTGACGCCGCCGAAAAGATGCAAGCG
Organism: Thermoguttaceae bacterium; assembly: GCA_051660725.1. Classification (GTDB taxonomy): domain Bacteria; phylum Planctomycetota; class Planctomycetia; order Pirellulales; family Thermoguttaceae; genus JAVBSX01. Next base: position 4,250 of record JBOFQC010000010.1, on the reverse strand, counting down.
GAGAAAAACGCCGCCTTATCTGCCGAAAAAAATAAAGCCGTTAAAAATGCGACGCAGCTTGACTCGTCGGCGAATACCGTTGCCAAGTAATAAAGGGCACGGTATAAAGTTACGTAAAATTTTTTCAATTCAGCCCCTGAACTCTTCTCCGGGGGGTTGTTTTTTTCGCCACGTTTTTTATACTCACAAATCTTAAAAAGGGTTCACTTCTTTTAACTACTGAATATCAGTACTACCAATCGTTAATTTATGATAGCAAAAGATATTAAGCGCGGAACAGTTGTCGTTTTCAATGAGGCTCCTTGTATAATCGAATCTGTTTCCGTGCAGTCGCCTTCCGCACGTGGAGCGGCAACGTTGTACAAATTCCGAGCCCGTAACCTCGTAACCAAACAGAAAGTAGACATTACTTTAAAAGGGGGTGAATCGCTCAACGAAGCGGATTTCAGTCGTCGTGAAGTAAAATTTCTTTATTCCGACGCAGACGAATGCGTTTTCATGGACAACTTGGATTACAACCAGTTTACGATAAAAAAAGACGACATAAAAGACGAACTGAATTATATCACGGAAGAACTCGACGGAATTCGTGCGATGATATACAACGAAGAATGCGTCGGAATTGAAATTCCCACGACAATTGAACTTCGTGTTGTCAGATGCGATCCGGCGGCAAAAGGAAACTCGGCCACTTCAAGAACGAAGCCGGCAACGCTTTCCACCGGCCTTATCATTCAGGTGCCGGAATATCTTGATGAAGGTGAACTTATAAAAGTTGACAGCCGCACCGGCGATTTTATCGGACGAGCAAAAGAGTAGCGGAGCTTTTAGACGTTAGATGTTTGACGTTAGATTTTGGGAAAATCCTCCCCACATCAAATCTGACGTCTAACGTCTGATGTCTAACGACTAAACTCTAACGTCTTCCTAAAACATCAGAATGAAATCAATTGAAGCGGCACATTGGCTGGAATCTTTTTGACTGTTGTACATGCCAGGCACTGAAGATATTCCGGGTATTGTGCTGTTAATCTTAACGTCGGACCAATCCCAACGAACTTCCGGCCTAATGGTCAGGAACTCGGTTGGTCGCCATTTCATGCCTAACGCAATGTCGTAATAATTATTTCCTTGAACTTTCAAGCTGCCGTTACCGACAACTGAATTTTCCGGGAACTGTAATATCCGGGAATTACCTTTGTCTTGAAACCATTCGAATCGCAGGCCCATTGCGCAAGCGGGTGTAAGTTGACACTCGAGGTACTGCACAATTGAAACCCAGGTTGCGTCGTAGCGTTTTTCCACAAAGTTGCTAATCGAGTAAGCCGCGTTCTTTTCAGTGCCGAGATCGTGTTGGATTACGTACCGCCATGCCGGATTGAGCTGCTGCGTGTAAACCATACTGTAATTTGTTCTTGCGTCGTCACGGTTGGCAGATGTTTTGCCGGTGTGAAGCGTAAAAGCGAAAGTCGAATCAAGGCATGTGTTCAGCTGAACACCGACCAGACCTGATGCGCTGTTATTGTTACTTTCCCATGTATCCCAACCGCGAGTGACACCACCAATCACGGCAAGTCGTGGCGATATCTGTTGCGTCACAAGTACGCCGGTGTGTGTGGTTGGTTCGCCGTACATCATTGTGTACGTTTTTGAATAGAAAAAGTTTTGCGGTGCCATTACCGACTCGTAACCCATAGGTGTATAAAAATGGCCGGCTTTTATCGTCATTCCGCAGTGTATCGGGAGGAAAAATTCGGCGTAAAGTTGCGGCATTGACAGGCCGTACATTGAGGCGTTTCGGCCATTAAATCGTTCACCATCATTGGAATTCCAACGTTGACGTGCGTCAATTTGGGAATCAACCGGAATTTCTGCACCATTGGCTCCGGTTTGGTATTTAAATGTTTCAAGGCCAATCGCACTGGTGTAAAAATAGTCGGTTCCGTAAAGCAAATCGACCCGTGCACCGACATCAAATCGACCTCGGCTCGGATTAACCATACGCCCGGCGCTGAGGTAAAGTTGGTTCATTACGAATTCGTTACCTCGGTCATTGTATTTAATCGGGTAGTTATCTTTATTCGGCGTAAAACTTGCTCCGGCGTTCAACCAACCGATTAGAAAACCTTGCCCGCCGCCGAAAAAAGTTTGAGCCGAACAGTATTCCTGCTGCATACAGTAATCTTCGTAACCGCAATTGCCAATTGTACCGTAAGCGGGATAATAACCGCCGCAACCAAGCGAACCGAGAAGTGAAGCGTTGCAGTCTGTACCGGAATTATAAAGCGTTGCTTGGGCGAATCTTCTATTTCGGGGCATACCCACACCGCACTGATTATATGGGATTCCGCCGTAAATATTTTCATCTATTTCAGAATTATCTTCGTATACATATTCGTCGGCAAGTTCGTCCAGCGAATTGTCATCGACATACTCAACATACTCTTCGTCGTATGAAGGTGAATCATTAGTTTCCCACTGACCGTAAGTAAACGGACCGGGGAGAAACCATAACAGTTGTGCTACGAAAAAGTATCGTAAAAAGAATTTCACGATGAAACTCCTGCCTAATTTGTGTAAATTGACATTATTGCAGCTCTCGTGAACAAAATTGCATGAGAGACAACATTACTATCTATTTTATCGGGCCCGAATAATCGGAAAATTAGACATAATCGGAAAAACCTTCGTATTTTATCAAAATTGTTTTTTCGCTATTCGTGGCAGCAAGAAATGAATACAATGCTAGATAAGCAGAACCGGGTGCTTTCAAAATGTTTGTTTACTACTTCCATATCGAGGCATAAATTGGTAGAATTGGAGGTTTATATTAGTGGCGCAACCGGGAAAATTATTCCTTTTTTGCTTTTTTCTGTTTGTCGATATAAGCGGAGTGAATAAATCGGTGAAGTTTCTCTTTACTGATGCTTACAAAAAATTTGGGTGCGACTTTCCAAGTGGTGTAAAAACTGAGTCGCAGTAATCGAAAAATCTTAAGTTTTGCTTAACAAGCCTGCTCTGAATTTCGTGCAGGTCAATAAACCTTGTAAGGGAATAACAGGACAAAATGAAAAAAATATTAAATCGTTGTTTTTCGACGCAGATGACTTTCAGGTCAAAATTAGTCAGACCTGTAATTTGCGTGTGTTTGCTCGGCCTTTTTGTTGCGAATCTCACAACTAATTCTTACGCAATCGAAGGGGACAAAATCTTCCCTGAATCAACAAAAGGTTTCTTTTCGATTAGTAACGCTTCCCAGCTGGATGACCAGTGGAAAGAGACGCAAATCGGCATCCTGATGCAAACGGATGAGATGAAGTTGTTTTGGGAAGACCTGAAAAAACAAATCGGAGCCAATATATCAAGTCGACTTGGTATGACTCTGGATGATATTCGTTTCGTTCCGTCCGGTGAAATTGCTGGTGGAATGATCGCGCCCGTTGGTCAAACGCCCGGTTTCGTCCTGTTAATGGACATTACTGGTCGGCATGAAGAAGCTGCGCAACTTCTGGTTCAACTTGAGAAGAATTTTGAAAAACGGAAAATATTGAAAGACAAGAATACGCAAATTGCCGGTGAATCCGCTACGGTTTTCACATTTCCGGCAACTGCAGAAATTCCAATTGATCGTAAAGCTGTGTATCTCGTTGTCAAAGATTATTTGATTGCGTCGGACCAATTGGCTCTTACGGAACTGATTGGAAAACGTATCAAAGGCGAAAAAGACACACCGCTTGCAGAACTTCCAGCATACGCGACAACCATGAATCGTTGCGCGGAAGACCTTGCAGACGACGAATCCGAACCGGTAATTCGTTGGTTCGTAAAACCGTTGGAATTCGGCGAATCGATTCGCGCAATTGCTAACCTTACGGACAAACGCAGAGCCAGATCGTCAATCTTCAAACTTCTCGCGGACGCTGGATTCGACGCAATACAAGGAGTTGGTGGCACGCTGAACTTTAAATCCGGTGAATTGGAAACCGTTCACAGAACGTATATTTACGCCCCGAAGCCGTACCGCGGTTCAATGAAAATGTTGGCATTGTCGAACCAGGACAACTTTGCTCCGCTGAGTTGGATGCCAAGTGATATCGCAGGCACGCTGAACATTTACGTTGATCCGACTGAAGTGTTTGACAACATCGGCCCGTTAGTCGATTACGTTATCATGGAAGGCGAAGAAGGAACGTGGGATAACATCCTTGATAGTTTTGAAAACGATCCTTACGGTATTAAGATGAATATTC
>JBOFQC010000009.1:0-4779 GCA_051660725.1 Thermoguttaceae bacterium | reverse complement strand
AAAGCGGCAGCGGACTTCTGTTTACCGGCGGAAAAAGTGCTTACGCACTAGGTGGGTATTTCAAGTCACCACTCGACGAAATAATGCCGGTTTCAATGGAGTTGCGGCAAGATCACCGCAAACTTTCGCTTGCAATTGTTGCCGTTCTTGACCGCTCCGGAAGTATGGCAATGCCGGCAAGTGGCGGACGCTCGAAAATGGACTTGGCAAACATTGCAACGGCTGATCTGCTCAAAATATTAACGCCAGTTGACGAAATCGGTGTAATCGCAGTTGATAGTGTGCCGCACACCGTTGTTGATTTGCATCCGAACAATTCGGTAGATCGGGACAGGTCGAATATTTTACGAGTCGAGTCAATGGGCGGCGGGATTTTCGTTTACACCGGACTTCGCGCTGCGGTTGAAATGATGCGTAAATCTTCCGTTGGTACAAAACATATTATTCTTTTTGCTGACGCTACGGACGCCGAGGAACCGGGAGAATACAGGGCTTTACTTGCCGCATGCGAGAAAGCGGGCATAACTTGCAGCGTGATCGGACTCGGATTTCCAACAGACTGCGACGCTGAATTTTTACGGGACGTTGCCAGACGTGGAAATGGGCAATGTTACTTCACAAACGAACCGACAGAATTACCGCGTTTTTTCGCACAGGACACGTTTGTAATTTCCAGAAGCACGTTTATTGAGGAACCGGTTGAAATGAGTTTTACCGGAGCAATTACCACGCTTTTGGGCCGAATGTATCCAGAGCCGCCGCAAATTGGCGGATACAACCTATGCTACTTGAAGCAGAGCGCAACTCTTTCGGCGGAGTCAGTAGACGATTATAAGGCACCGCTTCTTGCGTCGTGGCAGGTCGGACTTGGACGAGTTGCCTGTCTTACAATGCAAGCGGACGGGCAGTTTACCGGCAAAATTGCCGACTGGGACGAATATCCGAGCTTTCTGGCAAGTCTCGGACGTTGGACAGCAGGTCGAGCCGATCAACTTTCGAATAATATGATGTTGTCGCAGGAAGTCGTTGACGGAAGTTTACGTATCCGACTTGATCTCGACCCTGAACGTGAAGAAGCGTCGCTTGACGCTCTGCCTACAATTACGATTTTAAAGCAGACAGCTAGCCAACCAATTGAAACCGACGCGATTACAATGAGGTGGCTTGAGCCGCAGCTTCTTGGCGCAATAATACCGCTAACAGGCAGTGAAACGGTTCTCGCAACGGTAAAAGTCGGTGAAAGTGTCGTTTCGCTCCCGCCGGTCTGTTTGCCGTATTCGCCAGAATACCGGCCTGCTGAAGCTGGCAAAGGGCGTGAACTTTTAGCACAATTGGCCGAAAGTACAGGCGGATCTGAACGAGTGGAATTGACCGGAATCTGGTCGGATATTCCGAAAATGCCGCGTTACATTGACGTTGCTCAGTGGTTACTTTACGCTGCAATTTTAATTTTCACACTGGAAATCTTCGAGCGGCGAACCGGTTGGTTTTCTGCTTGGTTGCGACGCGCAATGAACCGCTTGGCGGAATTAAAACCGGTGCTGCGAAAAGCTGGTGCCGTTGTAACTGATAAAGCAGCTTCGGCGACCCCTGATCCGACAATTTCAAAAAATCAGGATTTTTCCGGTACCGGTAAGCAGATGTCGTGGTTTAAACAGATACTTATGAACCGTTCGCGAATTAAATCGGATAAAAAGCCGGATTTATTTTCGCAACCGACCGACGAAAGTGGCTCGGCAATTGCGAAAAACGAACTGCCAAAAGAATCGACGCCTGTTAAAACCGGCATGATCGGCGCTCTCGACAAGGCCAAACGTTCCGCTAGGAAAAGGGTGGAAAAGTGAAAAAAGATTTAGAAAATCAGTTCCAGGCAAATCATTTGCCGATTAAACACTGTTTTCCAAAAAAACAAAGCAATTTTATACGAAAAAGTGTTACACGAAAAAGTGCCAAATCTGTGATTGGACGAGGCACAAGTAAAAGCCGCTCTGCGCTCACGCTTCTTGAAATCATTATTTCAATTGTAATAATCGGCGGCGTTGTCACGATTTTAACTGATGTTGCACGTAGCGGACTTAAAAGTGCCCGCCTTGCTCGGGAACTGACCCAAGCGGAGCTTATATGTAATAGCCTGATGGGAATGGTGAAAGCTGGCATTATCCCTTTAGACCCGGATTATGACGTGCCGCTGCCGGACGATTACCCTGATTCAAATGTAATCGACACAAACGGACGACGAACCTCTCTTTGGCTTTACTCTCTTGACGTTTACTCGACTTCTACAGAAGGGTTGGTTGAGGTTTCCATTACGGTTCGGCAAGATAAACCGCTTGACCAAAAACCGGTCACTTGCCAAATGGTCCGTTGGATGATTGACCCTACGTACCTCGAAGATATGGAGGCCGAAATGGACGAAATTCTTAATCCCGACACAGGCAACGAAACGGAATAACCGTGTTCGTAACCGTTCAGGGGGGTAAGTAGTTAGGAGAAAGGAGAAAAATTTCCCGTGTTTTTATGACTTTTTTGTATTTATTATAAAATGTTTCATTGGATTAAATTGCTAGGTTTTTTCTTATCCGATGTTTATTTTTCTCAATGAAAAATTGTGAGACACTCTTTTTTTACCATACCTCCTAACTCATAAATTATGCCTTGCTTCCATTTTTTATGACGCCTGACACCAAAATTCAAAATCCAAAATCCAAAATCCAAAATCTAACGTCTAACGTCTAAATCTAGTGGAATAAACGTCAGCGAATGCGGCGGAAGTGTAATTTCATCATTCTCGATTTCAAGTGTTATTTTTTCCGGTATCACTTTGTTTTCCGAGCCGATGTCGTTAAAGTCGTCCGGTGACACACCTTGCAGAATCGTTGCTTGCACTTGTTTGGGCGGAGTTTTGCCAAGCATTTCTCTGAAATCTAATTTTAAGGTTGCGTTGTTCTTAACATACACTCAATGTACGGCGAAGCGTTGTTGTCTTGCCAAATCTGGTCCCAATAACCGTGAATCGAAACGTAATCCAGTAAGTGCCCGGCATCTTTAAGTAACAGCAGCGTCCAATTTCGGTCAGCCAAAGCGGCCGCAAAAAGTTTTATAGACGGATCAACATTACGCATCATTTTCCAGATTCACGAACCAGCGGTCCCCACTGAGCAACGGTTTTTGCACCAATTTCGTGGCCGCCCCAATTTTCGTTTCCGACGCTCCAGTATTTCACGTCAAGCGGCTGTTCGATTCCGTGCGACTTTCTGCCGGGCAAATTTGCCAAGATTCAAGTTGCAGTACTCAACCCAATCGCTCATCTCCTCCTCGGTTCCAGTGCCGGCATTTGTGCAAATAAACGGTTCGGCTCCTATAAGACGACACCACTTTACATACTTGGCTGTTCCGAAAGTGTTCGGCTCTTCGACGTGCCACGCTTTGTCGTAAGTCGGCTTGCGGTCGGGTCCGATTCCATCCATACAGTGGTAAGCGGATACAAAGCAACCGCCGGGGCACCTGACAATTGGCACTTTTAGTTCTCGAATCGCTTCAATTACGTCGGTTCAGAAACCGTCTTCGTCGGCAAGCGGCGAACCAGGCTCGAAAATACCGCCGTAAATCTGGCGATGAAAATGTTCAATGAGTTGGCCGAGAATCATTCGGTCATACTGCTGCGGCTGTGCGTCTTTGGCAAGAGAAATTTTATTAAAATTTGAAATTTGCTCGACAACATCAACGAGATAAATGTCATCTACTTTTATATGTCCCCAATTTCCGCCGCGTTTGTCCAAAATGCACAACTTCGCTTTTTTGCCGGTCAAGTCGGACACGTCCCAGGATTTCTGCCGCAATCCTTCGTTTCCTTGGCCTGATATATTAAAAAGCCCAGTTGCGGTGCGGACCTCTTTGTCATCGGCCAAAAGAGAAATACCGGTTTCGTCTGGAAAATCACCCCCACCAATCAGGAACACGATATTTTTTCGGTCAATTACAAATTCCGGTGAAGTTAGCGTACCTGTTGCTTCGTCATCTTTGGGACACACGAACGTGTTGGCTAATTTTGTGCCTTCATATCCGAAAACCATACCCATACCACCTCCGTTACTGCCGGAAACCGGACCATTACCGAAAGCGTCGCCCGTTGCGGTCCAACCGTTGTAATCGTTCCCTTTAAAATCAGCGATTAAAATGTCGGGACGAGGTGTTGTTTGCTGGCCATTCAAATCTTGTTGTGCGTTCAACAAACAGGTTTTGTTAGCTGAATACATTAGTCCAGCGGCAAAAATAAGAAACAACGTGCAGAAGCAAAATTGTGAAACTTTTGGGATAAAGGGCATCTTAGCTTTATTTTTCATGATTCTAGTTTTATTATACTGTAAAACAGTATAAGTTTAATATATATTGTACAACGTCATTAAGTTGACATTTTCCAAAAAGGGGATTTATGAATGTAACAACAATTAAACCAACAAAATCACGGGAACAGAGCCGACCTATTAACGCCTCGACGCTAGGTCGCGGGAGGCGGAACACTTCACGAGAAGCTACTTATGCCTGAACGCTTCCCGCCATGCCGTTGAACAGTATAATTTATCAACAAAATAATGCAGGATTTGTTATGTCAAACATTATTAAACAATTTAAAGCAGAGCATGGTCCATTAACTTTTTTTATTGAAGGTGTATATGCGGAGGGGGCGTATGTTTTCATTTATAAAGCTGGAAAATGCGAGTATGACTATTTGCAGGACGATTATGCAATGTGCAAATATTTTGCGGAAAGTGACTTTGG
>JBOFQC010000008.1:0-2210 GCA_051660725.1 Thermoguttaceae bacterium | reverse complement strand
ACACGTTTCCCGCTCTTCGTCGGTCAATCGAACAATGTACTTTTTTTTCATGGCGAAACCTCCGTGTGTTGAAAACGGCAATATACCAGATTTCGACCATTTGTCATATCCCAATTACTAACACTGACAACGCACTAGTAAAGAGGGAGATGATAATTTTTTGATGTTTCTGATACAGCGAATCACCAATCTGAGGGTGTCGGAAAAATCTTTTTTATTCCTTTGCTTCTTTTTCAATTGGAATCATATAAAGTTCATCATGTTGACTTTGATCGAGTCCAATCCATTCATTTTCGGCTGAAACACGGAGAGGAATCATCCAATTCGTAATTGTATAAAGGAAATAAGATACAACAAACGAATAGAGACAAACGCCAAATATAGCCATAACATGAATCCAAAAGACACCATAGTTCCCGACCAGGAGTCCATCCACAAAAACACCAGTGAGAATCGTTCCAAGTACGCCGCCGAGTCCATGTGTCGGAAAAACATCAAGAGCATCGTCAATCGAAGTTTTATTCTTCCAGTGAATTGCAATATTACAACAAATCGCGGTAAAAAATCCAATAAAAAGACTTTGTCCAGGCAAAACCCAGCCTGCAGATGGAGTGATCGCAACAAGTCCGACAACCGCTCCGACTGAGGCACCAATCGCCGATGGTTTCCGACCATTTATGGTGTCAAAGAATATCCACGCCAACATGGCCGCCCCCGATGCAACGGCGGTGGTTAAAAAAGCACGAACTGCTTCGGCATTGGCTCCAAATGACGAACCGCCATTAAATCCAAACCATCCAAACCACAGAAGTCCTGTTCCTAAAAGAACAATCGGAATATTTGCTGGACGATGATTTTTCAGTGTTCGACGTCCAAAAAAAATTGCACCGGCAAGAGCCGCCGCCCCTGACGACGCATGAACGACAATTCCACCGGCAAAATCATGAACACCTATTTGATTTAAGAATCCATCTGGACTCCAAGTCATGTGCGCCAATGGGGCATAAACAAAGATTGAAAAAAAGGCCATAAACAACACATATCCCGAAAAATGAACCCGCTCGGCAAAAGACCCTGTAATTAAAGCCGGTGTTAATATCGCAAACTTCAGCTGAAAAAGTGCAAAAAGTGCGAATGGAATCGTTGTTGCAAGGAACGCGTCTGGTGCAGAACCGACTCCTTGAAACATAAAATAGGTTCTCGGGTCACCAATGATTCCATAAAAACTTTCGCCGAAACAGAGACTGAATCCGAAAACCACCCAAAGAATTGTAATGACACCCATCGCAATAAAACTCTGGAGCATAGTCGAGATTACATTTTTTGCACGAACCATCCCCCCATAAAAAAATGAGAGGCCAGGAGTCATAAGCATGACCAATCCAGTTGCCGAAATCATCCACGCAATATCGGCAGGAACAAGTCCATCGACATTTGACCATTCACCTTCTCTTTCTGGAACAAAAAGTCCAATGAGGCAAATAACCGTCAAAACACTAAATAAAAAAATCCAACGTTTTTGAATTTTCTTTTTTTCTTTCGTTAACACGATTTCCTTTGTTTGTATTTTCATTTTCAATTTTTAACTCCCTATCTATTTGTGAGTTATGTATATTATGTTTACTGAGTGTCAGTTAAATTTGCGTAAAAATGATTAACCCAGAAGTCCCGCTCCAGAGAACAACGCCGAGCAAGGCTCGGCGGCTAACATGCAAATATACCCTGACGCTCTGTAGTTCTCTATCGTAATACAATGTTATTTTTGACGCATAAATCGACCATTTCTGCCGGCCAAATGGAGGATTGAACTTCTCCGATATGAGCACAACGAAGTAGAAACATACAAAGTCGAGATTGACCAATGCCACCACCTATTGAAAGTGGTATTTCGTCATTTAACAACTTTTTGTGAAACAATAGTTCTTTACGTTGAGTGCAATTTTCAAGTTCAAGTTGCACAAGGAGTGCTTTTTTATCGACACGGATACCCATGGAAGATATTTCGAACGCTTGTTCCAAAATCGGATTCCAAAGTATGATATCACCATTTAATCCATGATAATCCGGTGATGTTTCTGTGCTCCAATCATCATAATCAGGAGCTCGCCCGTCATGTTTTTCACCATTTGCGAGCTTGCCACCAATGCCAATAACAAAAATGGCACCATGTTTTTTTGCGGCGACTGTTTCCCGTTCTCGCGGCGTCAGAT
>JBOFQC010000007.1:0-13728 GCA_051660725.1 Thermoguttaceae bacterium | reverse complement strand
TTTTGAAGTTCCTGAGAACCAATCAGGTGGAAAGTTGCAGAGAATCCCATTGCCGCAATTGCCGCCAATCAATTCGCCAACTTCAGAGATTCAAGGGGAAACCAGCCCGGCAGCAAACGAAACGACCAATACTTCGCCTCAAGTATTGAATCAAGTGCAAGACGACTTCGATCTCGAAAAAATATTCGGGTCCGCAGATAACGGGCCAAATCAAAGTGGTGCAGAAAAAAATGGTGCCGAAACCAAACCACAAATTCAAACCGAGCAATCAACTGAAGGTACAACGTCAGTTTCAACTTCAGATACTCAACAAAAACCGTCTCTGATTACAACGGAACCGGAAGCAACGACGAAAACAACGGATTCGGTAATACCCGGATTCGGAACACCTGAATCGAACAGGAGCGCAGCCGCTGGTTCTGAAAACGAACCCAAAGAAACAATTTACGGCTTCGGACCGGAACCACGTGTTGGCCGAACCCGTCCAGTTGGTACAGCGTCCGACGCTCCGTACAACGATTTCTCGTATCCGTTGACAGGTCCGCCAAAAGCGCTTCGGTACGGAATCGTAACAGACGAAGGAATCCTGAACACCCCTTATGCACCAGGTCAGGCTGCTCCAAAAGTTTGGTCGAATGGTCGTGAAGTAACAATGACGGAACGTGCACAGGGTGCGGAAGGTTACGCACCGCGAATCCACAAACGCCACACAATGGCAAGGCATACGAATGTCGCAACCAGTTTGCCGCCACTTTATTATTACGGCGATTATCGGAACTATCCGCACGGTTACACTGGTGTCGGACACTCAAAACACGTAGCGAACAGCGGTTATATTTTTGTTGGTGATCCTAACCTCGTGGTTTATTCAGATGATCTTCAAGGAGACGTAATCGGAATTGATATGCAGTCTGTGTCACCGATGATATTGAATTCATGCGTTGGCTTGGAACACTGCCCGGTTTGTTTACGGAATTACATTTGCGGTTGCGGCGAAGAAGATTGCAGATTCTGCAACCCCGATTCGCGAATCGGTCCGAGCCCGGTTTGTGCATGCTGTGACGAAGCGCGCCCTTGCATTCACGGGTTCAAGTGCAAAGGTCAACTCGGCCACGCACCGTACCGTGAATACGGAAACACCAGCGGCGGTATCGCATGTCCGATATGTAAAGAAGCCGTTGAACGCGTCCCTTGCGGTTGTTGCGAAAAATGCAAAAAAGGGGAAACGTGCGAACTTTACAAGCCGTGTGGTAAGTGCCCGTCCTGTTTGGTATTTGAAAAGTGTGATCTTTACAAAGCGCACAGAAATTGCGTTTTGCCGAACAAGTTGAATTCGTGCAGCCGTTGTGATAACACGATTAACGGTGAGCCGTGCGGCACTTGCGACTGGTGTCAGGAAAATTCCGGTTTGAATCACGAGCCGTGCGGACATCAGGAAGTCGGACTTCTGCACAAAAAAACGGTTTATAATCCGTACAATGAGCGGGCACTGTTCTCGGCGCCGCCGCGAGTGATAACCAACCGTTTTAATAACAACGCGAGTAAATTGCCGATTTATTACAATCCGGCACCTCATTATAAGGAATCGTCCAACCCGTCAATGTACGTTGGTTTCCAGCGTCCGAAGCAGATGCGTTATACATGCGAGTTGTGCCAGAATGCACCGTGTACTTGTGCCGCAACGGGCCACGCCGGACAAGTGGCGTATGCGTATACATGTAAAAACTGTGACCGCACGCCGTGCGCTTGTGCCGAAGATATTTGCAACGCCAACATTGAAAGCAATCCGAAAGAAGTTAAAGCTCAGCTTGATGCTCTTGCGGAAGCTAACAAACCGCAAGTTCCGACGACAAGCGACGACACAGGAGCTTTCGTTCCTGACGCCACGCAAGGCCAAAACGGTTCCAGCGGTCAACCATCAGGCGGAACTCCGAATCGAATCGAACTTAACGATCCCGGTGTTTGGGGAAGTCCGCCGCCGCCTAGTGGCAGTTCAAATGGAAATGGTGCCAACAATGACATTCAGCTGCTTCCTGATCTCGGTAAAAAAAGCAGCGAAAACGGTTCTGATGATACGAAATCCGACGGGAAAATGAGCCTTGATGATCTTTTCAAAGAAAAGTAACCAAACGGGTGTGAATAGCGCCCCGCTATTTCTCAGTAATTTTTATGTAGGTACTGAGCGTCAGGATAATTTTGCGGTAATAAGTGTTAGCCGCCGAGCCCTGCTCGGCGTAGCACCTTTTGGACAACCCCCGGAGCAGGGCTCCGGTATATTTTTCTCGTCTACACCAATTTGAGAAATGCACGAAGAAAATATCTTTACCTACAATACTTTACTGCGTCTTGCTCTCTTTCAAAATAAAACACGATGTTGCATCCTGAAAAACTCAGGGTTATACTGAAAGTGTTTAATTATCTGAAATTTGTCGATTGGATACTCAATAATTTCTGAAAAAAATCAATTTTATTGAGTTCGCATGGAATGGTTGCCAGTTTTGAAATCCTTCTTGAAAATTGCGAGGAAAATCAAATGAAAAAAATCTCATGCTTTATCAAAAAATCTTTGACATTACTGCTTTTTGTTTTAGCTTTTCATAGCTCTTATGCACAAAGTGAACAGACGGAAGATGTGCAAATTTATGTTAACCACAAGAAAGTGGACCTAAAACTCCTGGACAAGGTTGTTGTTATTGATGGGTATACGCCAAAATACCAAAAAGCCGCACAAGTACTCTGCCATTTTGTTGATAAAAGCCAACGGAAACCAGCGTGTATGATTTTCGACCGGATAGCGGACCTTTCTTTGGAATCAGCACAAAACTATGTACAAGTGCATGATGTGGAAGAAGAAGATGTGAAATCATTTACTAAACAGGATGTAAAAGTCGCTTTCCAAAAAATAACACATGATCCAGGAGAGAATATTAGCGTTGCTCTTTCCATCAATGCGGGTAGTGACGGCGGATATGTTAACATATTTGATATCAAGGATTCGAAAATAGTGTGGGCAAATTTTACATTTGTTGTCTGGCTCTGCTGTTGCGTACACGATGATTATTCACTTGAATTCTACGACAAGACTTTTATGGAAAATGTCGCGGCTCTCGATTCGCTGCAGTTTATACATTTTAACACCTACGAAGGACCGGCTTCAGGATTTGATACCGAAGGTTTCGCTTTGCTTAAAAACTTGAGTCAGATTAAAACCCTCGATCTTACCGGCATGACTCTTTCGCCGGAAAATTACGAAGCTCTTGCTGAGTTTGACAATTTGGAAAATCTCACAATTACTCACGGCCTACGTAGATCCGTCGGAATAATTACCCACTTTCCGACAATGCCTAAGCTAAAAAAACTTATTGTGTTATTATTCCAAGATGACGCGATAACACGTGATGCCTTTGAGCCACAACCTGAATTAGAACACTTTAGTATTTCGACCTATCAGGATGAGCCGATTGTCCTACCGAAAATGCCGAAAGTGAAATCCTGTGTACTATCCCACAACAGAAAATGGATTGCTTCGGAAAGCCGTTATGTTGAAAACAATCCAGATGCAGGAGCAATTTTCGTTTTTCCAGAAGGAGAAAAGTGGTCAGAGTTGCAGGAACTTACGATCACGCTTAACAGAAACACGCAATTGCCTTATGCGCCGAATCTGAAATCTTTGACAATTGACGGAAATAATACTGATTTTAATTTACCTTGTTTTCCTGAGCTGGAAAGCGTGCAAATGGTGTCGTCAATAAGTAACAACCTCAAAATTGATGTACAAGCAGTACAATGGCTCGCGAAATTGCCAAAGTTACATACATTAACTGGTCACGAAAAGATGACTTTCACGCCAGATGCTGTTAAACTGCTTGCACAACTGACGACATTGGAAAACATTACGTGTAAATACAGTGATACCCTTGAGGAATTGCCAATACTTCCAAATTTGAAATCAGCAACCATTTATTACTGGGAAAGAAGCGAAGCTAACGAAGCGGTATTTCGAGCTTTAATCCGTTGTCCTGAATTACGTAACATATTGATATATCATAGATACGAACATTCGAGCAGCGAACAGGATCAAATAATCCATGAAAATGAAATTAAAAAATCAATTGAACGATTACGCAATATCGCCAAGGAGCGCGAAGATTTCGATTCATGTAATTACACTGTTAATAACGAAAAATTATGAGCCACAAACCGCAGGTCCTGACGACACTGGAACTTTCGTTCCTGACGCCACGCAGGGCCAACACAGGTGTGAATAGCGCCCGGATAATTTTGCGGTAATAAGTGTTAGCCGCCGAGCCCTGCTCGGCGTAGTAACTCCCCGGAGCAGGGCTCCGGGGCTAACTAAGGCGGTTAATCAGATCACTTATTTTTCGGTGTCGAGTTACCCTGAAATAATACGGCACCATTCCAGTCGTCGGAATTGTCGAGAATTAACATTAATTCGTTTTTGTCATCAACACTGAAACTGCATGTAAATCGTTTTTCTTCAATTGCGGTTGGTTTCCCGTCGACTTGTTTTTCGAACAGAAAGATTTCGTACTGGCTTGCGGAAGGTATTTTAGTACCTTCTGCGGTTTCTGCTTGTTGAGCGTTTTTTTCTATTCCGATTCCAACGTATTTTTCCGATTTGGTCGAAAGCGTAACATTAAATGTCCCATTATCCGAAAAGTCGGAGAAAGTGATATTTGACGGTTCTTTTTCATCTTGGTTCACAAACAGCAATTTATCAGTTTGCTTTTGTATGTATTCAATAAATTGTCTCGTATGCACAAAGGTTTCCGGTACTTTTTTTCCATTTACTTCAACGATTCTAACTCCCTTTTCCTGCGCTAATTTTGAAGCTTTAAAATTAATCATCCCTTTTGCAATACCAGTTTTAAAACTCTTTATTTTTTCCAGAAACATGGTGTCCCAACATTCATTTTTTGGAATGACAATTGTTACGATTTTGTTATTTGTAACAATGAGAATCGCGTTTATTTCCTGTAAACCGGGTTCAATATGAAGCTCTTCAAAATTTTCGTAAACTTTGAATTCGTCAGCAGTTCGAGGATAACGTTTTTTGCTGACAAATTGTATCTTTGCCGACATTTTGCCACTATTTATGTCAGCATTGACTTTTGCGCGTCCTGAATAAATGAATTGGCCATTTCCAATACGTATCGGATAATCTCCATCTTTGGGTGGATCAATTGTCACACTGGTTACGGAGTTATTTTTACGACAAATATAAGTACCCGGAAAACTTTCTTGGATAATTTCTGATCTTAATATTAGTTTTTCGAATTCTTCATCAAATAACGATTCTTTGAGGAATACACGTTCTACACGAATCTTGCCCCACTGCTCATTTTCAGGAATTTCCAAAATGATATTACCATCGTTTTGAATAACATTTACTTTAAGGCTTTTCAATGCTTCCGGGATGTCGTGGGATAATTTTTCATTCACTCTTTTACCGGTAATGTTAAGCTCAAGTTCTTTTTCACCGACCTCATTGATAGTACCTATATAACAATCTATTGGAAATGTGCTAGCATTTGGCAAGCTGAACTGTGACACCCCGTCTTCGTAAATCATTACATGAAGCTCCTCATCCGACGTTTTATATAACTTTCCATCAACAATACTTTCTTTTATAGGCGTTGTAAGTTTGTCGTATCCTTCAGTTCCTTCTAATACGGCAAGCAAGTCTATTCTAAAACCGATCTTTTTGTCGCCTCGCGTTCCTTCATAAAAACCCAGATATTTCATTATCGGAAAATCAACGTAATCTGAAGTTGATGGGGTGTATTCTGAAGCCAGAGCTGGAAATTCATAACTGTCTGGTTTTCCATTATCGCTTGAAATTTCAATACCATTGGGATTTTCATTTTGTTCAGTCTTTTGCAGTTCTTCCTGAAGTCGCTTGATTTCTGTTTTTATCTCATCAGCGGTCTTGGGTTTGGCCTTGTCTTCCGCAGTCGTTGATGTCGCAATAAACAGCGGTGTCAAAAGTATAACGGCAAGGGCCAGATAACGGTATTTCCAGGTTCCGAGTTGTTTAAGCATACTAATTCTCCTTGTAAGTGATTGACCATTTTCCGTGATACCAACCAAACCGGGGGTTTTGGTCGGAGAAACACATTTCGAAACGATATCCAAAAGCGATTGCCCGTAATACGGACGTTCTCCTGATCCTAGTGTTTCGAGAGCTAAAACATCGCTTGCTTCTTCTTTATCATCATTCATACATCGAACAGCGAGCCAGAAAAGTGGATTAAACCAATACACGATAAGCAGTAACGACATGACCCAGCTGGTCCAGGTGTCCCAGCGTTTCAAGTGTGCCAACTCGTGCAGAAACACGGTTTGCAGCTCCTGCGGACTCATTTTCTGCGCAAATCCTTGCGGCAAAAGGAGTGTTGGCCGAATGGTTCTGATAAGAAACGGCCCATACAAGCCGGGCGATTCAACGAGAACGAGCCATGTTTTCACCTGCATTTTGCGGCGGCATTCAAGATAAATCCGCATTGCCGTTTCGTTTGTGAGCGGTTCGCTTTTCTGCAACCAACGGTAAACCGTGAACAGCTGCCAGGAAAAAACTCCGATCATTATTAATATGCCGAGGCACCACACGCCTATAATCAGTGGCCAAAAGTCTACCCGTGATTTTTCAGTTCGTGACGCCACGTTTTCAGGCTGGGAAAATGATATTCCTGCGTCACGCGCAAATTGTTCCAGTTCAATGCTTTCCTGCAAATCCTGTTCCGAAGCTGATTGATCCTGAACATTTTGATCCCAGATATTCTGTTCTGGTAAAAATTGTTCTTGCGCAGGTTGATAGCGCTGAGTTTCAGCGATTAGGAAAGCGTCATGCGAATTTGACACCTCGTCAAGATTTTCAGGCAGGGAAATTATTTCCGCCGGTTCTTCGAGCGCAACGTGTTCCGTATCAGGATATTCTGCAGTTTGAAAAATATTGGCAATACTTATCGGAGAGGGTATCGGCACGCAACACAATAATAAATGCAGTGGTATCAAACCCCCAAATGGCGTGCCGCACTTTCGGTGAAAGCCGTTTGCCGAACATGAAACGAATCGCAAAAATCACGACAATCAGCAACGAGTTTTTTATGATGAATTCTAACATGATTGATGTTTTTAAAAGTCAAGGTGTCTCGCGTGTTTTTGGTTGACGAACCGATTCAAAATTGTACGAAAGTCAAGAATCTTCCTTTCGAATGGTTTCGTCGATGATTTTACGTAGTTCGGTTAATTCTTCGGTTGAGATTTCACCTGATCGGATACAGCTTGCGAGCATTGATTGGACAGTGCCGCCAAAAAATCGGGAAAGAACCGACTGCCGTTCTTCTTTGAGAGCCGTTGACTCGTCAATTCCCGGTTCGAAGTGAAGCACTTCGTAACCGGGATAACCCGCTTTGGATGTTTTAAGGGCACCTTTTTTCGTAAGCCGATTCAAAAAAGTCCGAACGGTTATCGGTTTCCAGTGCGATTTCGACTCCAAAGCTTGAATTACTTCGTTTGCGGATAATGGCTTCGACGAATCCCAAAGAACCCGCATGACCTCCAATTCCGCCTGAGTAATATTGATATTTTTCATTATTTCCTCAAAAATGATAAAACGTATTTTTTGATAAGAATTTGATTTAATGAGCAATTACAAAGAGAAAACCACATATTCTTTGTGTAATATACAATATTCTTCTTGTAATATCTTGTCAATACGGTTTCCTGGAATATTCGAAAGAATTTTAAAAATAAAAAGCAGCCACGAATTTTCGAATAACGGTTTCGAGGTCAGCTTCTATACCGGAGCCCGGCATGGGCGGGAACCTGCCGTTCAGGCATAAGTAGCTTCGCGTGAAGTGTTCCGCCTCCCGCGACCTGCCGTCGAGGCGTGAATCGGTCGGCTCCTTTCCCGAGTTTTTCAATGTTTAATGCTGATTATCTTCAGCTTACCCTAAATTGGAAAACATGCAGTTTATGCCGGACGACAGTATAATTCGGCAGAATATGAATAATTTTCAGCTGCGTTTAGAAATTTTCGTATCATCGTTTTGACTTTGCGAGTCATTTGCACACGGAACAAGAATACGAATTGCAGCTGGTATAATGCTGATGTCGAAGTGTTTATCACAGAAGTACGCTGTGCTGTCCATTGAGATGTAAACCGGACTTTGCATGTCAACAGTGACTTTGCAACAGCGACGGTAATTGATGTAATTTCTTAGATAATCGTCTGCTAAAATATTTCCCTTCCGTAATATGTCCGCTGTTCTTGGCATCATCAATATCGACATTCTCTTGGAATGGATAACATCTATCAGTCCGTCATCTGACACCGCTTGCGGAGCGCAAATGTATCCGGCTCCGTTTTTTTTCGTGTTGGCAAAAATAACCAATGAGTAAGAATCGTGTATGGTTTCATAACCGTTTATCCGCATCGTAATTTTTGTAGACGGAGCATCGAGAAAAAACGCGAGGTATTTTGTAAGAGTGACAAGTATTTTTTTTCTGATCGTAACAAATGGAATTCTCTTCGCAACGCTCACCAACTTGTAGCGTATGCGTGTCACAATGGTGTCAATACCTATGTTTGCCACGTTGATGCAGTATCGGTCATTGATTTTTAGCAAGTCGATATCCAAAACATTACCATTTGCGATTGCGCCAATACTGGAAAGAGACGTTGGCGAAACGTCAGGAAACGCACTATAAAAATCATAGTCCCCGTCGCATGGAAAAAAACCTACTTCAACTCCCGGTGTGCCGAAGAAGCCATTAATAACAAAATGCAGCGTTTCCAGGTTGCCGCAAACAATAATTCGCACTGGTCGCTCTGAATTCTCTTTGAGAAAGCGTCTAACAACCCCTTCTTCCTCTCCGAATACGTAAGTGTGAACAATCGTGAAATTATTTGTATGCTGATTACAAAATGTCTCAACTTTCTTTAGTGTACTAGCCGTTGTGGCACCTTCCCAAATATTGTTTTTTATTACAAACAAGTATTTCATAGTTGCTGCAGAAATTTCGTAATAGTTTCCTGTGTTGACATGTACAGTTCCCGATATTCATCCAAGTGCTCTTCGATATAAATGCGATTTTCTATTTTTATCGCCTGCTCCATTTCCAATGACGCCTCGTACAACGGCGTTGCACCGATTCCCTGAGCTATATCCTTGATATTACGTATCTCGGTGCCAAATGCTAGCCATTGGTTTTCGTCTACAGGTATACTACTGATTATTTTTATCGTGTTTTCAGGCTGGTCCAGAAACAAGTGGAGAACTTCGGTATAACACGTCATATCTTCCCCGGCGTTGAGTAGTCCTTCGTGTAGATCGATAAATTCCAACACTGGCAATTGAATTTTCGCTCGCGGCGGCTCGTTTGGAATCTGCTTGTCTTTCGGTATCCATTTTTTAAGAATACTCGTTAATTTTGAAGGCTCAATAGGTTTGGCAATATAATCATTGAAACCATCTTCGCAATAGGATTTCCATGCATTGCTGAAAGCATTGGCGGTTGCAACGATGATAGGTATTTGCGAATTCTCGTTATCCGACATTTCCCTGATATGCTTTGTAGTTTCAACGCCATCCATTTCCGGCATCATATGATCCATCATTATGATATCAAATCGGTTGGATTGCAGAATATCAAGAGCCTCACGTCCACTGGAAGCAAACTGGATGTTCACTTGATACGGAGACAGAAATCCCGATGCAATCTGCAAATTAATTTCGTTGTCGTCGACTACAAGCACTTTCGCAGTTGGTGCCGTGAAGCCTTCACAAACCTGATCGTCATCAACAATATCACCCCCAATCTGTATATTTGCGAGCGTTGCAGCAAGTGGTAAAACGTAAATTGGAAGCTGTAACGTTGTTAAATTGCCGGGATACCGGGATTGTGAGTCCTGATTATGAACCACAATCGGTCTTCCGATACAATCAGCCAGACGTGGTGCCAACGACGTGTAAACACTTTCGTCAATGATATAGTGGGTGAACTCATTTTGCGATGTGACACCAAAAAATTCAGTCTGATTTTCCACGATCCGATATGGAACACCGAGGACACATAGCATGGAAACCAGCTCTTCCGTATCTTCCTGAGTAAAACCATAAATAATTACCTGAGTATTTTCAGGAATATGGAATGACACGAGTTCTTGCGTATCAAGCGGAATCTGCTGCGGCACCATGAAAGAAAAAGTGGAACCTTTACCGTATTCTGTTTCAAGAAAAACGGTTCCTCCCATCAATTCGATAAAACGGCGGGAGATCGCAAGTCCCAATCCGGTCCCTTCGACTCGGCGATTTTTGTGTGTATCAACTTGCTGGAATGAGCCGAAAAGTTTTCCCAAGTCGTCATCACGTATTCCGATGCCGGTGTCCTGAACAGAAACATACAGCAGCAGTTTTCCATTGGAATTGACACCGTGCATACTCAAACGAATGTGTCCCTCACTCGTAAACTTAACAGCATTAGTGAGTAAATTAGTAATAACCTGGCGAATACGTATTTCATCGCCAATCAACTTTGCAGGGAGCATGTAATCAATATCCACCTGGAATTTTATAGCTTTACCGGTAAGTCGGATGTTGGCGATTCCAACCGTTTCGTTTATCAAGGAAGCAAGGTCATAAGTAATCGGCACGATATCAATCTTTCCCGCCTCGATTTTAGAAAAGTCCAGGATGTCGTTAATGATCGACAGGAGAGTTTGCGAAGCGGTTCTGATACCGATAGCTTTTTCACGTTCTTTTGGTGTCAACTTGTCTCGTAACAAGAAAGTGCAATATCCGAGAATGGCATTCATCGGCGTACGAATTTCGTGACTCATATTTGCGAGAAACGCACTTTTTGCAATGGTGGCACTCTGGGCTTCCTCCACCCGACTTATTGATAATCGTAGTTGCTCATTGGTTTCATCAGAACATTGCAGCAGGTGCGCCAAAAAAGATATGAGCGACATGGCAACCACATAAAATATACAGGTATACATGAGCATATACGACGATCTGTCTCGCAGTGTTTGGGTGGTTTCATCCCACTTTTTTATGTCAAAATCAACCCCAAACACTGCTTCTATATTTCCTTCTTCATCAAAAAGAGGCGCTGCGCAAGTAATCGATGCTCCGTAAAGAGGTGACTCCATAATGGGGTCAACTGCCGTAATGCCGTTAAATGCTTTTTCAAAAACGTCACCCCAACCGTACGAACCGTCGCCTTCATCATAAACCGTAAATGGCGGATCACCTTCCTCTGTTTTTCCTTTAATGACACCATCACGGTTGACATCCGCCGGGCAGGAGCAGATGAACTCCATCTTTTTATCACCAATCAGCCGGCATGTGTATACGTACATTATCAGATCGTTTTCAACTGTCCACATTGAGTGTAGTGCCATAATGTCACTGTACTCTTTTTCCCAAGTGGGATGCTCTGTTAACGGCGGAACGATTTTAGCATGTCCATGATTTTGTGTTTCCTTTGCAAAAATAGTAACCCAATTCAACAGGTGTTGTGTCCAACGTTCTTGTTGTATTGCCTCTTCCTGTGCAATCTTGGAACAACCAAAGCTGATGATTAACAAAAACAATATCCATCCACCTGACAATAAGTACCATTGTTTTTTCGAAATCATCCAAATGGACAATAATACCTGTATGCCAACAAAAACCAACGTCATATATATGAGCCAGGTAGTTTGCGGTAGAAATGACATTAAGTATTCTCTGCGTAGTGCTCGAATGGTTTCCATTGATATATCGGCACCGATTAAATACTCTTGGCCACTCGGCGTCGTAAAACGGCATATACAACTCCGCACTTCACCGTAGACATCAGCATAGTTACTGTAACGTATTTTGCCATCATCAGAGGTTTTGCGTAAATCTTTCCAGTTGTCATCAAGGTATTCGGAAAAGTATTTATCCGTTATCGTGCAGGTTTGATAAAACCGATCATCTTTTTTTACAAAAGAGTAAACCTCATATATATGAAAATGCGAGATGATTTCCTTGGAGATCTGTTGGTACAATTTATTTTCTTTGTCAGAAATTGCATCGGCACTTATAGCGCGGTCAAAATAATCCTTGGGGACTCGAAAATTGAATTCTTTGATCGCGCCGAGTAACCGTGCGTCAATATCCGCAATAATATGATTCCAGCCGGATAGTATATTCCAGCAACATACCGCAATAATAGCAGTTACGCATACAGAATAACAAATACTGAAAAGAATACGCCTTGTGATTATTGCATACACAATATTTCTCAAGTGTGAAGTAAAGATATTAATGTTCATCGCGATTTATGTATGTGCTTTTTAGAATGCTTCCATCAATGATACATCTACGACAAGAGAGCTGTCATTTTTTTCTGTGAATTGTTTGCGAATAGACTTGAATTCGTCCGATATCTCAAGAAATACGTCTACCAAAAATGGATCAAAAGCATCACCTCGTTCCGAGCGAATTATTTCAATGGCGTCATCATGTGACATGCCTCTTTTATAAGGTCGTTCGCTAACCAATGCGTCGTAAACGTCAGCGATAGCCATGATTCTGGCGGATAATGGTATGTTTTCATCGGAAAGACCGTATGGATACCCATTACCATTCCAGCGTTCATGATGAGACTCGCACATTTCTAACGCAACATCCAGAAACGTGGGAAAATTCAACTCACGCACCGCCTGACGAATAGCGTCCGCTCCGATGATTACGTGCTGCTTCATTACGGCAAGTTCTTCTGGTGTCAATTTACCTTGCTTAAGCAGAATGGCGTCAGGAATACCCATTTTACCGATATCATGAAGTGGAGCTGCGGATATTATATCTTCGATGAAACCCGGTTTGATCTCATATTGGTTGCTCTCATGGGCCGCTACCGCCCGGACCAATGACGCCACATACATACTTGTTCGTTTAATATGCCCGCCTGTTCCTTCATCACGACACTCTGCCAGTCCGGCAAGAGTACTGACTGTCACTTTTTTTATCTGTAGAATTTGTTGCGTCTTGAGATCAACTAGCCCCATTAGTTTGTTTCTGAAGGCGTGCAATTCCAGTTGCATACGAACACGATGAAGTAGTAGTCGCGGAATTACCGGTTTGGAAATATAGTCAGCTGCTCCATAACTTAGCCCAACCAGTTCATTCTCGTTGTCTGAAAGAGCTGAGAAAAAAATGACCGGGATATCTGTTGTCTGCGGATTAGCTTTAATGTGATGGATCGTTTCATATCCATCCATGCCCGGCATCTCTACGTCAAGAATAATCAACGCTGGTACTGTTTTTTGCATGAATTCCAATGCCTGTTCACCTGACGTTACCAGTATTGGCTGAAACTCATCACTAAGAATATGCCCCAGAAGTTTTAAGTTGCTGGGAGAATCGTCGACCACAAGGATTATGTCTTTGGTATATTGTTGCATAAAGTGGTCCTGTAAAACGAAATTACGATAGCACCGAAGACTTATTGAATTTTCCAAGTGAAAGCCTTTAGAATTCTAAATCTGACGCAGACATAATATAACACGAAGTCAAATGGATTTCAATACTTATAACGAAACATTGTTGCGAAAAGTTTAGAGACCAGAGCAAATAACTAGAGCCTGTATAAAAGATATATACTGTCGCCCGGCAAAATCTGCATGTTTTTTCAATATGGGAGAATCATCACCATACATTGAAAAACACG
>JBOFQC010000006.1:0-3042 GCA_051660725.1 Thermoguttaceae bacterium | reverse complement strand
CGGTAAAAGGATGCGAAGTGCCGTATTTTGAACGTGGATCGGGAATTTTATTGATCGAATCGACAAAAATTTCGAGTGAATTGAGCTTTGACATTTTAGCCTCCATGCGTTGAAACAAGACGTAAATCGTTCACGTTATGTTTCTATACGAATGAAAAGCCGAGTTGTGTGTCCAAAAATCGAATTTTTGTGAAAATTGTTCGCAGACACTGATCGGACTGCCTGGGGGGGTTGTATGAAGCTATTGTTCGAGTAGAATGATAAAAGTGAGCGTCCGTGGCGCAATTGGATAGCGCATCGGTCTTCGGAACCGAGGGTTGGGGGTTCGAATCCCTCCGGGCGTACTTTTTACAAACGCCGTAAGTGCCGTATTTTATAGGCTCTGCGGCGTTTTTCTTGTTTAGCCCGCTTTCAGAGAAAGCGGCTCTTTGCATTGAAAAACTGGTAGAAAGGTACGTCTAACCCGAATGGAAAGGGCACCAATCCGGTCACGCATTCTTGGCAGGACATGAAATTTCAGTGGAAAGTTTACTAGCGAGGTCGTCTTTTGCTTTGCCGCTTTTCACCGCTTCCGAAAAGTCGCCCAATTTGTCCAAAAGTACGAAACGGCGAAAATCACACAAACAGGGATAGACTCTCGCTATTTAGATAATGCTCGATCAATCTCTCTTTGCACGGCAAGAGGAATTTCTGCCCCCTCTGGTATACTTTTGATTAGCCATTCCTTTGCCTCTGTTTCATTCATATCCATATTGGCGATAAAGTCTGACAGCAGTATTGCCGAGGTTCGTGAAAGCCCAAGAGACATGAGAGAAATATGAGTTTTTGAAGACACACCAAATTCGAGCCACATGTTAATATCCGAATACGACACTGAACTCATGATGTCTGATTTTCCCTCGTTTTCAGAGAAATGTTTTAATAAATCGATATAACACGACAGATATTTGGGAGTGCTAAAACGAGCATATTGTTCTACATCGCCCATTGTTTCTCGGATAGCCGCTGCTTCAGGTTTTTTCGCAAAACTAATGCGCGAGGAAATGAGCCGCTTAAGTGGATAACCTCTCATCCATTGTACAACAAGTATTGCAAGCATCTTCCTTCTACCTTCACCACCTTTTCCGGCAAAAACAGGGGCGATATTCTCATCAATGAGTTTGAAAATCGCGTTGTATATTTCTACTGCATCATCACTTTCTGGAGGCGGCGGAAGTATCGATTCAATTTTGGAGTGGCGAGAAATGGCTCCTACCAAAGCCCTCATGCCAAGTGGATTGATTCCAGGATTTCTCTGTAGTATTTCCATGGGCAATTCAGTCTTTGAAATCATTTCATCCAACTGTTGCTTGAGCGTCTCTATTTGTGAAGATGGTATACAGTCCCAAACATGCGAATTACTTCCGTCTTTGATGTATTGCTCGGTTATTAGATAGGATATTAGTTGCTCATATTGTGGGTTGTTGTCAACAGTTCCTTTAACTCTGGATGTGCAGTAATCTATAAAATTATCTGGTCTCTCAAGAATTTTTTGTGTTGCAGGCTGAACCGAAAATGATTTCTTTTCTTTAGGTGGAGGGGAAATCCATCTTTTGGGTTCGACACAAATAATATTTCCTTGAAACTCGCTCCCCAGACGTCCTGCTCTGCCTGCAAGGTTCCAAAAATCAAAATCAGTCAGCGATTTTGACCTTCCTCGGCTTGGATTGCTCAAAAATATTGTTTTGCATGGAAGGTTTACCCCTTCAATTAGTGTCGATGTGCAAACGAGATAATGAATTTTATTCTCTTTGAAAAGCCGTTCAATTTCTGTTTTTACAATTAGCGGAATGTTCCCGTAATGAAATCCAATTCTTTTCTTGAGAGCAGTACATAGCGCGTAGTTTGGGTGAATTGATTTCCTTACTAAGTCAATTAACGACGACACAGCCTCGTCTACTTGAGTATTTTCATCTCGTAACAAATCGCAAAGAAATAAAGCTGCTTTCTCTGCGGACGATTGATCATTAACATATATTAGACTTCCCTTTTCTCCGTGAGCAACTGCTAGTAATGGTAATTTTTTTGATTCAGGAATCGGACGTTGCGCGAGATGCAATTCGCCTAAAATGAGAGGTGTACTATCACCATGAATAAGATTGAGCTCCCATTCCTTGGGTTTTCCACTTTTTTGCGTTGCCCAAATTAAGTTCTGATTTACAGTTATATGTTCTGATAGAATTGGGGTTGTAATCGTTTGAGTTGGAGCCTGCTTTAGAAGCCTTTCTGGATTGTCCACGAATGGACATGCAAGTAAAACTTTAACACTTGAATTTCTTTGGAGCACTTGATCTATAACTTGTTCCAGTAAAATACCTCGAGCATCGTCTTCAAATTTATGTGCTTCATCGACTATCAAAAAGTCAATTTTTTGGTTTGATGTCGTATTGTTCAAAAAAAGATGTAATCTTTCCTGCGTGAAAACGAGAAGATTACGCTCACCATCTTTTATCGTCGAAGCCTGCGGAAACACGCCGATATTAACTTTAACCTTGGCATCTTTAATAAATTTTGACAAATCATCCTGAACCTGTTGAATCAGTGCTCTTGTCGGGACCAAGTAGATCACAACACCAGAATCTACACTTGAAAAATACTCACATACCCAGTGACCAATGGCAAAAGATTTTCCTGTTGAGGTTGGAGCTGAAACACTTACCCAACCGGCTTTATACATGGCATTCCACAATGATATTTGAAATCGATTGAAAAACAAGTGTTCATTGTTAGCCGTTATTACTGTACTCTCTATTGCGCGGCGAATTGAATCAAGCCTGAGTACAGATGGTAAACGACTTACATAATCTTTTTGGATATAACCACGTTCCTCGGCAAGACTCAATGCCCTTTTGTTCGTCAATGTATCTATACCATCGCCCGTCATAAGTTGCATGTTTTGAGTGATTGAAATTTCGGTGTCATTAAGGTCGATAATCCAATCTTGTACTCGCTTTCTATCCTACTGATCGACGAGTCGATGCCCTCCTTGAATAAATCAAATGT
>JBOFQC010000005.1:0-11631 GCA_051660725.1 Thermoguttaceae bacterium | reverse complement strand
GCCCATTTGGCCGCAAAGACAAACTGGAATACCACGTTTATTCGCAGCATCAACTGTCATCTTTATCATACGAATGACAGCGGGGTCTTCGGCGTTGAAAAGTGAGCTTACGTCACGGTTGCTGCGGTCCACGGCAAGTGTATATTGAATCAGGTCGTTTGTTCCAATACTTAAAAAATCGACTTCGTTAACGAATTGGTCAATCATTACCACCGCTGACGGAACCTCAACCATCATACCAACCGGCATTGAGGTGTTGTATGGAATACCGAGTTCGTCAAACTCTTCCCGCACATCGGCAAGAATCATCTTCGCCTGCCTAAGCTCCGTGAGATTCGAAACAAGCGGGAACATAAGCTGCGTTTTACCATAAACACTACTTCGCAGAACCGCACGCAACTGTTGGCGGAACATCTCAACATTACGAAGCGAGAGTCGGATACTGCGTAAACCGAGGAACGGATTACGTTCATCATTCGGTCTGGCGACGTTTGGCATTTTGTCCGCCCCGAGATCAAAGGTACGAATAGTGACCGGAGCACCTTTCATCGCTTGAACCACTTCCGTGTACGCATCAAAGTGGTCCTCTTCAGTCGGCACAAAATTCTTGTTTAGTCCGAGATAAAGAAACTCGGTTCTATATAGTCCGATACCGCTTGCACCGCGTTCAATGCAATGTTTCGCTTCATACGGGAACTCGATGTTTCCCATAAGCTCAATTTTCGTTCCGTCAAGTGTTATGGCATCAACTTGACGCAGTGATTCCAGCACAGCTGCAAACGATTTCTTTTTCTGTTCCTGCTGCCGGTAATGATTTATTGTTTCCTCGTCAGGACAGAGAATAACGTAACCCGCATCTCCGTCAATGATTATAGTATCCCCTCCGGAAACATCGTTGAGAAACGGTCCGACACCAACCACAGCGGGAATTTCAAGTGCTGCGGCGACAATTGCGGTGTGACCGCCGGGCCCGCCAAGCTCGGTAACGAAGCCTTTAACGTACTTTCGGTCAAGATTTGCCGTTTCGCTCGGGGCAAGATTCGAAGCAAGCAGCAAAATCGGTGCGGTAAGAGAACTCAATCCTTCACGGCGAATACCAAGAAGCAACCGTAAAAGACGTTTTTCAATATCGTAAATGTCCTGAATCCGCTCGGCAAGATAATTGCTGTCCAACCGCTTGAAAATGTCAACATAACGTCGTATTGTGACACTTACCGCATGTTCGGCTGAGTACATTTTTTCCTTGATCAAATCCTCAAATTCGTTTTGCAATTTGGGATCGGAGATGATCTGAAGATGTGCTTCAAAAATATCGCCGTACTTGCTACCGAGTTCCTGGGTAACAGAATCACGATTCTGCGTGATTTCAGCTTCGGCGGTTTTGATTGCATTTCTGAGCCTGCGTATTTCACCGGCCACAGCGTCGCGCACAACGAAATGTCTGGGAATGCGGAACCCCTCATTACCCATTACAAACGCTTCTCCGATTACAACACCAGGAGAAACGGCAATTCCTTGAAGTTTTTTCATCTTTATCAGGGGAGTGTAGAACTCCACCAGGCGGCACAATAACCTTGCAACACAAAGTGTACCGCACTGAGGATGAAGACTGCCCACTCAACACTGGCTGGTTCGCCACCTTGAGTAAAATCACAAAATTTGAAACGCAAATCTAGAATCTCACGGCAACAAAATTTGCAAATTTACATTTGGCTGTATACTAGAGCTGGTCTTCGTTGAAACGAGCCTCAAAAAGTGCTAAAACAGCATCCATAGTGGCTTGCGCATCATCCCCTTCTACTTCCAACCTGAGTTTTTCACCTTGCGCAGCACCAAGTGAAAGCAGATCAAGTACACTACGCATATCCGCACATGTATTTCCTTTATACAGCTTGGCCGCTGATGAAAAGCCGTTAACTGTTTTGTAAATAAGTGTGCTGACCCGCGCATGAATGCCCGCTCTGTTTAAAACAACAACATCACGACTCAACTTAATGTGCATTTTATACTCTAGTCGGAAAAAAGTGGGGAATACTATACCATACATATGATCGTAACTAGCAGTTTTCCTTGCTCTTTGATAAAAACAAGGAATTTAATTGGCAAACTTCAACTAATCACTGTGTACAGCATTACGCAAGACAAGCCAAAGCGGCTAAACCTTACGTTCGACCAAGTTCTGAGGGTCAAATTTATTTTCCGAACATATTATTGTCCGCTTCTTCAATTAGAGTATAAACATCAGCCGGAACTTTTGCTTGTTTCAGGAATCGGCAAAATGCTTCGTCTTTAAGCTGGCGGGTAACATGTTCGAGAGCTCGAAGATGTTCACCAGGTCTGTCAGGCGGTGAAATCAACAGGAAAAACAAATGGACCTTTTCACAATCCAAGCTGTCAAAATCTATTCCACCGTGACTGACGGCAATTGTGCCGACAAGTTTCTCGACACTGGGATGCTTGGTATGTGGTACGGCAATGCCGCGACCGATACCTGTCGAACCCAGCTCTTCACGCTTGATAATTGATTTTACGATAACTTCGTAATCATCTTTCTGGATACCACCAGCATCAAGGAGAGACTGAACCATCTCTCGTATAACACCCTCTTTGTCCGTTGCTTTAATCTCGGTGCGAACGGCATCGAGTAGAATAAAATCGGCAAATTTCATTCACCAAACTCCTTGTTTAATATTGCATTTCAGACAAATCTGGAAAACGTATCACATGAAACAGGCCCATAATTTGCGTTATGCAATGAAAAGTGAAAAATATCTATTAGCTGTAAGTCTGCTACATCGTTGTAAACATAGCCGGTAGGCTTTACCTACTTCATTTCACAAATTTTGCTCCGCACTCGTTCGGAAACACAAAACGACTTCGGAACACCAATTGCGAATTAATGATGGTCTTGAATCTTTTCTTTATATTTACGAAGTTGCTGTTCAACTTTGTGAACAACCTGATCAACGCTTCCAAACAGGTCGTTACTGCTGTAACTCGCAACAAAATCGTGCTTATGTTCAGCGGAAACATTAAGATCGACTTTCGGCGTATCCGCTTTTTCAAGGTCAATTGTTACCTCAATTAATGTGAGACGTTCGAATACTCGATTGAGTTTATCGACTTTAGTTTTAATCAAGTCCTGAGTAGGCTCACTGATACTACCATGTCGTGTCGATATTTTAACTTGCACTATTTTCGACTCCTTGTTCTTGATTTTTTACTGGTGACTTAAGCACCAAGTAAGAGAATTTTATGGACTGCTACGCTCAAATAAAAGGGGGAGCTTGCTAAATTTATATACTTTAAAACGCTGATATACACGACCAGCGGCCAAATATAATCGTCAAATTAAAATTTGGCTGTATACTACGTTAAATTATACTCACCCTTTTGGGCAACGTAATCCCTCGGAAAATTTTTACAAAAAATTTATGCTCGCATTTCCTAAACAGCAACAAGCGAAACTTCTTCCAATAACCAGAAAAAATCGTACTTCAACAATGTTATGTTACTGTTACGTTGCGAATGTTACGCACAAAAAAGTTATGCGCCGTGTTTTTCCAGTTTCTCTCGCAATGTATCAGCCGTAAATGGTTTTACCAGATAATCGGAAACACCTGCTTGAATTGCTTGTAATACGCGACTTTTTTCCGCTTCCGTGGTCACCATGATGACAGGAATTTTTGCATCTTGAGCACGAATAGCTTGCAGAACCTCAAGTCCGGTCATGCCGGGCATGTTCCAATCGGTCAGAACCATATCGAAAGCGCCTGGCTTGAAAAGTGCGACTGCCTCTGCTCCGTCGGCAGCTTCCGTGACTTCTGTTACTCCAACTGCTTGCAAGGAGCGAAGAATAATTTTACGCATTGTGCTTGAATCGTCTGCAACCAAAACTCTCATCTCAATTATATCCTCCAGAGTTTACATACCGTATCACCGATGTTAGGCGGTTCGCTTACAATAAGCTCACCTGCATTTGATCGCTCGGTCTATCTCGTTATACAATTTCTTATGAAATGCAAAACGACCTGAACTAAATGACCAAACCACACCGTGACGGAATAGAAAAAACAAAAATTTCACAGCATATTAAAATGAATACATACCAAAGTCGGCATATCCAGGAATTTTCCAACCGTCTTTAGTATAAAAATACTTATACCATTATAATACGAAAAAAAGGTTGTGTTGTAAACCCCCACAAAAAACAGGCACAAGAAATGTAAATCGACTTCCTGCAACAGTACTGTACATATAACGTTTTTACAGTATAATTTGCGTTAAGGTTTTTTGACGAATTCGTTTCGCATTACAATTTCAAGCACACGACGTATTTTTTAGGTTCCTAGTGAAACTTGCCCAAATCTGTGACATTTCCTGCTATGTGCCTGAACATGCTCTCAATAATGAAGAGTTGGCTAAGGATTTTCCGAACTGGTCGCAGGAAAGAACGCTAAGCAGACTCGGAATCGAAAAGCGTCCAATTGCCGCTCCTGATGAAACCGCTCTCGATATGGGAGTTGCGGCATGCCAGAATTTATTTCAACGAGGAACCTGTTCGCCAAACGAAATCGATTTCATCATTCTTTGTACGCAGTCGCCGGACTATTTTTTGCCGACCTCTGCCTGCATTATGCAGGAAAAACTTGCTCTGCCAAAGTCGTGCGGTGCTCTCGACTTCAACCTCGGTTGCAGCGGTTACGTTTACGGTCTCGCCTTATGTAAAGGATTAATCGAAGCAAATTTGGCCAAAAACGTTCTCCTGGTTACTTCTGAAACCTACACGAAGTATATCAACCAATACGACAGAACGAACAGACCACTTTTCGGAGACGGGGCTACAGCTACACTCATTAAAGCAGTTGAGCCGCCACAAAGCTCCCCGGAAACAAGCACTGACCCGTTTATCGGGCCATTTGTGTTCGGCACTGACGGAAGTGGTGCGGACATGCTTATTGTCCCTGCGGGTGCTCACCGTTTGCCATGCAGTACTGAAACGAAAGTCGAAAAGCAGGATTCAAAAGGTAGCATTCGTTCTCAAGAGCAGCTGTACATGCACGGGTCCGGGATTTTTGCTTTCGCAATTGACACCGTACCGCCAACAGTAGAGCAGCTTTTGAAACAAAGCGGTAAAACACGGGAAGATATTGATTGCTTCGTTTTTCATCAGGCGAATCTTTTCCTGCTTGAGCGGTTACGCGAACTCTGCAAAATTGACACAAAACGGTACTTTAACGATGTGTTAACTCGCGGCAACACCGTTTCGAGCAGCATTCCAATCGCGATGATTGACGCTTTCAAGTGCGGCATGTTAAAACCCGGCGACCTCGTTATGCTCGTCGGATTCGGCGTCGGCCTCTCCTGGGGCGGCACTCTTGTAAAACTGCCCGACAATCTGAATCTTCAATAATTTCTTATCACGATTTGCCAAATGTCGTTTTCCAGCCGAATAGTGCCGGAATATTTTTTGCCGAAAAAATCCAGCTGCGTGGACTCAGAACCGTTCCAAGTGCCGGTGTCTATTCGTTCGACACTGCCGCGTCCTTTGGAAATTTCGCCCTCATATTCAAGGTAAATTTTTCTATGATCCGGCAATCTAGTCACGGCACCATTTCGAAATTCGTTTTTGGTTAAGGTTTCGTTTTTATCTTTGCTGGTTTCACTTTCTTCGACAAGTTTGGCAGGGACCGACCAAGTTAAAAGAGCGGCACCACACTCGAACATGAAGTCAAAGTGGTACGATCCGTCTAAAAGAGTGTGTTTAAGAATAACAAAAAGCATTTGCTACGTGTATATGTCAAAAACGCAAAAGACGCCAGACTCCGTAATACGGCTTCTGACGTCTTTTTTGGTTCAGATTTTCTTTCAATTACTTCTTGATATCAGTAACGAGAGTTTCTGTTGAAAGCATCAAACCGGAAATACTTGCGGCGTTTGTCAACGCAGTACGCACAACCTTCAGCGGGTCGATGATACCGGCCTTGAACATGTCGACGTACTTGCCGGCATTGGCGTCATAACCAACAGTCGGAGATTTCTGGTTCGCAACTTCGTCGGCAATCACGGCACCGTCAAGACCGCAGTTTGCAGCGATCTGCTCGAGCGGCTTGGAAAGGATTTTACCGATAATGGAAGCACCGATCTTTTCGTCGCCTTTGAGTGCGGCTTTAACTTTTTCAACCGCTTCTTTGCAACGGATAAGAGCGACACCACCACCCGGCAGAATGCCTTCTTGAGCAGCGGCACGGGTTGCATGCAGCGCGTCTTCAA
This sequence comes from Thermoguttaceae bacterium, assembly GCA_051660725.1. Lineage (GTDB taxonomy): Bacteria > Planctomycetota > Planctomycetia > Pirellulales > Thermoguttaceae > JAVBSX01. The sequence goes on along the minus strand of JBOFQC010000005.1, from coordinate 5,358 downwards.
TACGGGCTTTTTTCTGCTTCATTTCAGTTTCAGTGCTGGCACCAACCTGAATCACGGCGACACCACCTGAAAGTTTCGCAAGCCGTTCCTGGTACTTTTCGCGGTCGTAATCGCTTTCAGTAGTTTCGATCTGCTTACGGAGATGATCCACTCTTGCCTTGATGTCGGCCTTTTTGCCGTAACCCTCGACAAGCGTAGTGGTCTCTTTCTCAACCGTAAGTTGTTTGACACGTCCGAGTTGTTCGAGCGTGACATTTTCCAACTTGATACCGAGGTCTTCGCTGATGACGGTGCCACCAGTGAGAATCGCAAGGTCAGTAAGCATCGCTTTGCGGCGGTCACCAAACCCAGGAGCTTTAACCGCACAAACGTCAAGGGTGCCTTGCAGTTTGTTCACGACGAGCATTGTCATCGCTTCGTTATCAATGTCTTCGGCAATGATGAGAAGCGGTTTCATTTTCTGGCAGACTTTTTCGAGAAGCGGTATCAGCTCACGAATGTTGCTGATTTTCTTCTCGTGCAGAAGAACATAAGCGTCTTCCATCTGGCAGTTCATCTTCGTGGTGTCGTTGATGAAGTAAGGCGACATATAGCCTTTGTCAAACTGCATACCTTCAACCACTTCGTAGGTCGTTTCTGCGGTTTTACCTTCTTCAACGGTGATGACACCATCATTTCCGACTGCTTCCATTGCTTCAGCAAGCAGATTTCCAATTGTCATGTCGTTGTTTGCGCTGATAGCACCAACGCTCGCGATTTCCTGCTTGGTCGTAACCGGCTTACGCATCGCGTTCAGCTGTGTTACAACGGCGTCAACCGCTTTGTCAATGCCGCGTCTGATAGCCATTGGGCTGCAGCCGACTGCGATATTTTTCAGACCTTCACGGAAAATCGCTCTGGCCAAAACAGTCGCGGTTGTGGTGCCGTCACCAGCCAAGTCTGACGTTTTTGACGCCACTTCGTTGACAAGCTTCGCGCCCATGTTTTCGAACGGGTCGTCAAGTTCGACCTCTTTACTCACGGTGACACCGTCTTTGGTGACAGTCGGTCCGCCGTAAGATTTGTTCAGAATTACGTTTCGACCGGTCGGACCCATTGTAACGGCAACGACGTCGGCCAATTTATTTACGCCCTCAAGCATTTTCTTGCGGGCTTCATCTGTGAATAATAGTTGTTTTGCCACGTGTATTTACAGGGTTAATTGTTTATTCGAAAATTGTTGAATTAGTGAACGACCTTTGCGAGAACGTCAGATTCGCGGAGAATTTTTACGTCGCGGTTGTCAATTGTGATATCACTCCCTGAGTATTTTCCGTAAATGACTTCGTCGCCAACAGCAACGCTCATTTCGCAACGTTTGCCACAATCAAGAAGACGTCCGACACCAACCGCTACAACGGTACCACGTTGCGGTTTTTCTTTCGCGCTGTCTGGAAGCACGATACCACCAGCGGTCATTTCTTCAGCTGCGAGTGGTTCGACAACAATTCGATCATCAAGCGGCTTCAAACTGATATGTCCTTTTTTCGTCATTGTTAGGGTCCTTTCGTTTATTGGTATATACTTTTATGTTAAATTTATATGTTTAATTTTTTTGATGAAGCGCCGAGCATGGCTCGGCGGCTAACGTTGATGCAAAGCGGGAATTAGAAGCCCATGCCACCCATTCCGCCCATGCCTCCCATACCACCCATTCCGCCCATGCCACCCATTGGGTCCATGCCAGGAGCTCCAGCACCGCCGGGTTGCTCTTTCTTTGGAATTTCTGTCAGCAAGCAGGAAGTTGTCAAAAGCAATCCGGCAACACTCGCTGCGTTGGTGAGAGCGGTACGAACAACCTTGACCGGATCAATAATTCCAGCTTCGACGAGATCACAATATGAGTCTTTGTCGGCATCGTATCCGTCATTTTTGCCTTTCATTTGACGAATCCGGTTCACAACGACACCGCCATCAATACCAGCGTTTTGGGCAATTTCACGAACCGGTGCTTCAAGAACTTTCTTGATAATATTGACACCAAACTGTTCGTCGCCAACCGCTTCAACTTTCGCCAATGCTTTGTCACTTCTGAGTAATGCGACGCCACCACCCGGAACAATACCTTCTTCCAGAGCCGCTTTCGTTGCAGCGCGGGCATCCTCGAAAAGATATTTTTTCTCTTTCATTTCATTTTCAGTAGCGGCACCGACATTAATTTCCGCAACACCGCCGGACAGCTTTGCAAGCCGTTCCTGAAGTTTTTCGCGGTCATAATTACTCGTGGTCGTTTCCATTTCTTTTTTGATCTGGGCGATTCGACCTTCAATTGCGTCTTTTTTACCAGCACCGCCGACGATAATGGTGTCGTCTGCAGTAATGGTGATTTTCTTGACTTTACCAAGATCGGAAACTTTGACTGCTTCGAGCTGAACTCCGAGGTCTTTGTAAATCGCGGTACCAGCGGTTAGAACGGCAATGTCGCCGAGCATTGCTTTACGTCTGTCACCGTAACCCGGTGCTTTGACGGCACAAACGCGGATGATTCCACGCATTTTGTTCACAACAAGAGTTGCAAGTGCTTCGCCTTCAATGTCTTCTGCAATGATAACGAGCGGGCTGTTCTGCTTGCTGATAGCTTCGAGCAACGGAACAAGTGCGCGAGCATTGGAAATTTTGTCTTCGTAAACGAGAACAAGAGCGTCGTCGAACTCGACTTTTTGGTCGTCGGCATCTGTAACGAAGTGCGGCGAAAGATAACCGCGATCAAATTGCATACCTTCAACTACTTCTACGTAGGTGTCGTTTTGCTTGCCTTCTTCAACGGTGATAACGCCGTTTTTGCCGACTTTAAGGAAAGCGTCTGCCAGAATTTGACCAATTGCCGGGTCGTTATTGCCTGCAATTGCTGCTACTTGAGCGATTTCCTTTTTGTTTTTTTCTCCAACCGGAGTTGCCATTTTGCTCAGCGACTCACACACGGCCGTTGCGGCTTTTGTGATTCCGCGTGACAGAGCCATTGGATCTGCACCGGCGGCTACCATTTTCAGCCCTTCCATGTAGATCGCTTCGGCAAGTACCGTTGCGGTTGTTGTGCCGTCACCAGCAATTTCGTTTGTTTTGGATGCCGCTTCTTTTACGAGCGTAGCGCCCATGTTTTCTTCGGGGTCATCAAGCGTGATGTCCTCGGCAACGGTTACACCGTCTTTTGTAATTTTTGGGGCTCCCCAGCCTTTGTCCAAAACCGCATTTCGACCGCGTGGACCCAACGTGCTTTTGACCGCTTGGGCCAATTTTTGCACGCCTATGGCAAGTGGTTGCCGGGCTGCGTCATCAAAAGACATCTTTTTAGCCACTTTTCGCTTCTCCTGTTAAATTGTTAAGAATTGAGTAACAATATTGTTATATAAATTTTCCCGATTTGCTGATAGAAATTGCCGTATCAAACGTTGTTTAACACTCAAAACTTATGCTCGGTAAAAAAATTGGCTTACAAAAGTAGTACGCCACCAAGTCTAAATTTGTGAGTTTGGAAACGATGATTTAGGATCAACGGCTAAACATAATCGACAAATTAAAATTTGTCTGTGTAATAGTACTGCACTTCGGGAGTAATTGCCAATTTTGGCAGATTTTCCATTTTGTGCTAAGGTATAATGCAATATACGTGCCAGTCAACTCGTGTCACCTAAATATTTTTCATAAAATGCTGAATTACACGGTTTTTAGACAGAAAAATTTTTATCTATTTTTACACCATCAAAATTATAATCAAATATAGTTGCCATTTTGGCAGGTGTTTGAGAGGTGATGAGAATGTCCGCCGACTTACGCCGCAGCTCAAATAAACTCGAGTCGGAGGTAACATAAACTGTCGCCGGCTTGAAGAATTTAAGGATAAGATTAACCGCATCCCCCCTTTTATGTTGGCAGAAGCCTTGTACAATTGCTTGCGATTATCGGTATGTTTGATAGAACATTATTAACAGTTCATCATATTAGTAAAAATGGCAAGTAAAAAAGGAAAGAAAAAAGCGGAAACAGTTTTCCTCGTTTGTGAAGAAACTGGTGATTACAATTACTTTTTGCGTAAAAAACCGGGCGGCGAAAAACTTCGTCTGAAAAAATATTGCCCGCGTCTCCGCAAACATACGTTTCACGCAGAGAAGAAGAAATAGTCAACAAAAGTGTCAAAACGCTGGAAAGTTCGCTCTTCCGATTCTCAACAGGTCAGTTTTTTGGAGTCAACAGCGAATGTTCCTGCTTTGATTGCACATTTGCTGGTCTGCCGTGGAATTGTTGAACCAAATGAAGTACGTGGATTCCTCGAACCGAAGCTCCTGCAACTAAGACCTCCGCAGGAACTGCCCGGTTGTTTGGATGCTGCGCGCATAATTCTTGACGCTATTCGTGCAAATAAAAAAATTACCGTTTACGGCGACTACGATGTAGACGGTATGACTGGTACGGCAATTCTAAGGCAGGCAATTAAAATTCTTGACGGTGACGTTTCTTATTTTGTGCCAAGCAGACTCGACGAAGGGTACGGCTTGAATCACGAAGCGATTAAGAATCTCGCAGAAGAAGGCACCAAACTCTTAATTACCGTTGACTGCGGAATATCAAGCGTAGAAGAAGCGAAAACGGCTCGCGAAGTAGGCGTTGACCTGATAATAACCGACCACCACACGCCGGGTAACACTCTGCCGGAAGCAGTTGCTATTGCGCATCCGAAATTGGGTGATTATCCGTTCACAGAGTTAAGTGGTGCAATGGTCGCTCTAAAAGTTGCGTGGGCACTCGGGCAACTGGCTTCCGGTGAGCAAAAAGTTTCGCCCAAATTCCGTGAGTTTCTGCTCCAAGCGGTTGGTCTTGCAGCAATGGGAACAGTTGCCGACGTTGTTCCGCTGGTCGACGAGAACCGGGTTCTTGTTCATTTCGGACTCGAAACCGCAATTCCGAACCACGCACCGCTCGGGTTACGTGAATTGATGAGCATTGCAAACGTTAAACCAGACGCGAAACTTACGAGTGAAACGGTAGGGTTTCAGCTTGCTCCCCGCTTGAATGCTGCAGGACGGCTTGGTCAAGCTCGGTTAGGGGTCGAATTACTTATAACCGAACAGGAAGACCGTGCGAAAGAATTGGCTCAATACGTGAACGGGCTTAACGAAACCCGGCAAAAAGTTGAACGAACCATTCAAAAAGAAGCGACGCGGCAAATAGTTGAGAATTTCGACGAATCCGATCCGGCGTTTGTGCTCGCTTCAGCTGATTGGCACCCGGGCGTAATTGGAATTGTTGCAGGCCGACTTGCGGAAAGATTTCATCGGCCTGTTGTTATGATTTCACTAGATAAAATGGGGCTGAAACCTGGTA
>JBOFQC010000004.1:0-2212 GCA_051660725.1 Thermoguttaceae bacterium | reverse complement strand
GATTTGAGGTCGAAAAAGAGATAACCGTTGGTGACAGTCCAAACCTGCAGGACGATTTTCGTGTAGCCGATGAGTACGCAGCCGCTTATCAAGATACAATTGACGAAGCTCCGACCCGTTCGCAAAATTGGATCGAAAGTGAAAACGAACGAAGAAACGATATAATGCAAAATATCGCGTCACCTTCCGAAACGTTGCAAGACCACGTAATTGAACAGTTGAGTTGGTTCGACTTAAGCGACGATCTGCGGAACATGGTGGAACGGATCATTTATAATCTCGATCCAAACGGGTTCCTTGACGGTCCGGTAGAAAATATTCTGGGACCGAAAGCTAAAGCAACCGAAAAAATCCTGGCCCAAAAAGCGCTTGATATCATTCGCAAACTTGATCCGCCGGGTGTAGGAGCAAGCGGTATAAAGGAATGTCTTCTTCTGCAGATTTCCCCTGACATGCCGTATTACGAGCTGCTGAAACTACTGATTACGGACCATCTTGAAGACTTGGAACATAACCGATTACCTGCGATTTCCAAGAAAACCGGTTTCACAATATCCGACATACAAGAAGCGCTCGTCGAGTTGCGTAAACTTAGTCCGAAACCGAGTGCCGGCTTTCGAGAGCAGCAGGCGCCGCCGCTTATTCCTGACATAATCGTTGATAAAGACGAAAACGGTACTTATTCAATAAAAATTGAAGAAGGTAACATGCCGAAACTGCAAATCAGCGGGTACTACCAGGACCTTATGAAACGGCACGGAACCGATAAAGACACACGCGACTACATTAAGCAAAAGGTCGGCTCCGCTCAGTGGCTGATTGATTCAATACGACAACGGCGAATCACGCTTACCAAAGTTGCGCACGCAATTATTGATCACCAATACGATTTTCTTGAGCAAGGTCCGAAAGCAATAAAACCGTTGAAAATGCAGCAGATCGCTGATAAAGTCGGCGTCCACGTCACAACTGTTTCACGTGCCTGCGACGACAAGTGGATGCTTTCGCCGCAAGGTTTATTCCCACTTAAGCGGTTTTTCACCAGTTCGGTTCAGGCTGCGGATGGAGAAGACGACGTTTCGCAGGAATCCGTAAAAATCAAGTTGGTTTCGCTAATTGAAAAGGAAGATAAATTGAAACCGCTTAGCGACGAAGAACTGGTAAAATTGCTCGACGACGAAGGCTTCAAAGTCGCGCGTAGAACAGTTGTGAAATACCGTCAATCAATGGATATACCAAGCTCAAGAGCCAGAAAAATCTGGAAATAAGGACTGAGCGTCAAGATAATTTTGCCGTTCACAAAAAACATTTCAGACGTTTATTTTTTTCTTCTTCTATTAGAGTTTTTTTGTTTTTCTTGGGATTTGTTTTTCTTGAATCTGTTACCGAGTCTTAGAATAGCTTCGATTTCACGTCCGCCGAGAATAAATAAGATGATTCCGAAAGTTATTGATCCGAAAAATACTGATAACATTATTCGAACAATGTCGGCAAGAGAAGAATAGCCGTGTACATTTTCGAGAATCATTTCTACAACGAGTCCCATAATCGCAGAAGCAGCGGCAGACCGAATGGCGGCAAGACTGATTCGCTTTACATCCAACCAATGATGCTTTATACAGAACGCGAAAAATAAAAGAACAGCTTGTAAAGTAGCTGCAATGCTGGCAGCGAGTGCCAGGCCGTTTTCTTTCATCACCCAAATAATTGCCAAGCCGAAAACAAAGTTGAAAGTGCAGCAGATGAATCCAATTCTAAGCGGAGTCCGAATGTCTCCCATTGCGTAAAAAGAACGAACCAAAAGCGGAATGGTACAAAAACCGCATACACCGAAGCTGAACCAAAAAATCATATCCGCCGTTCTAAACGTATCGGACGGAGTAAACGCACCACGTTGATACAAAAGGTGCGCAAAATTTTCGGAAAGCATCATTAGCCCGACGCCAGCTGGTATTGCGAGCGTAATGATCATTCTTAATCCGAAACCGAGTTCGTCCGCGATTGCTCGAAAATTCCTCATCGCAGCGTGCTTGCTAAGTATCGGATATGCCGCCGTTGCTATTGCCAACCCGAGCATGCCTTGCGGAAATTCGTAAAGCCTTTCGCTGAAATAAATAGAAGACGCCGAACCAATCTCAAGCGGATACGTTACTGCACGCCCTAGCCACCAAATCGCCTGATTCGCTTCTCCTGAAAAAAGCCAAGCAATCGA
>JBOFQC010000003.1:0-4325 GCA_051660725.1 Thermoguttaceae bacterium | reverse complement strand
AGAGACACTCGCGGTTTCTTCCGCACTTGCGGTGTTCTGCTGCGTTACGGCGTCAATTTGATGTAAACCTTGTGACACCTGTGACACACCCTGTGCCTGTTCGTTGCTGGCTTTGGCAATTTCACCAATTAAATCGGCAACCTTTGTAGCTTGGGTCACGATTTCGTTCAACATATCAGCTGTTTGTGACGCGATACCGGCTCCTTCATTAATCTGCTTGCTGCTGTTTTCGATCATTTGCGTTGTTTCTGCAGCCGCTTTCGCACTTCTGGCAGCAAGATTGCGTACTTCTTCGGCGACAACCGCGAAACCTTTTCCGTGCTGACCAGCCCTTGCCGCTTCAACGGCGGCGTTGAGAGCCAACAGATTCGTTTGGAATGAAATGTCGTCAATAACTTTGACAACTTTCTGGACTTCCTGCGAGTTTCTGGTGATGCTTTCCATTGATTCGATCATTTGCCGCATCATCTTTTGTCCATTTACGGCGGTGTCATTAGCTTGGTGGGCAAGCTGATTCGCTTCGGTTGAGTTTTTAGCGTTGGCAGTAGTCTGTCCACCGATCTCGCTCATGGAAGCCGTGATTTCTTCAATACTTGCGGCAGATTCGGTTGCTCCTTGCGAAAGGTTTTCGCTCGCTTCTGACACCTGTGTGGCACCAGTTGTGACTTGTTCGACTGCCTCGTTGACTTGAATAAGCGTGCTTCGGACAGAATCAACCATTTCCTTTAACGAAATATTCATTTTATCCTTGTCGGATTTTATTTTCACATTTACGGTCCAGTCACCAGCAGCCAATTTTTCGCCCATATTTGCAACTGAAAGGTAATCGCCGAACACGTCTTTCATTGCGTGACCGAGTTTTCCTGTTTCATCCTGACGTGACATCAGTTCGTTCGGAATGGTAACGCTTAGGTCACCTTCACCAGCAAGTTTTTGCATGATATTGGTAACCGTGATGATACCGGTAGTGATATCACTGCGAAGAATAAATCCGAGCGTTAAACCAATAATCGTTGCGATGATTAGAGTTGCAAATAATATATTTGACGCTAAAGAATTGTCATATTTTATGTTATCTCCACATTTATCAACTTCTATCTGAATTGCATCGGCCACTTTTGTACAAGCAGCGCTGAATGTTGCAGAAAGGCTTACCTGGAGATTGTTTAAGTCGACAATAACCTGGTCAGCTTTCTTGTTAGTTTCAATCATGGTCTTCCAAGTTGCTGCCGCTGCACGTGACTCTTCCACCATTTTTTTAGCTTCGGGAGTTTCAAGTACTGTCAGTAAGTTGGCCAATCCAGAGTCAATGTCGTTTATTAGTTGGTCCAGATTAGCTGCAATCTTTTTGTTTTCATCGGGGTTCATTATAGTCAATTCAAAGTCACGGGCAGCAACACGTGCCTTTTGCGTATCAATAATGATTTTGTTGATCGCCTCATTCACGTTCAGACGAGCGAAAGGAATGTAGGTGTCATCTTTTTCGTTTTTGATTTCTTTACCATCTGCATCTTTGTAAGCCAGCTCTTTGCTGTGTGTAAACGACATTTCAGATAATTTAGTAAGGTTTTTGTTCACTTCAGCGGCAGCTTGAATTCTGGTTTTGGTGGCATCATTCTTGCCAGTGAGATTATTAACGTAGTCATCTTGCGACTTTAATAATGCGTCTGCCGCCGTCACTACTTCATCAAGAAATTTGGGGACTTCTTTGTTCTTGGAATCGTAATTTTGGAATTGTTCTTTTGCTTCGTTGACCTTAGCTTTTAGCTTGGTAATTTCGTCGCGAATCCCCTTATCGTTTGCCGCAGAAGGGTCCCAGGAATAGTTTGCGGCGAACAACATTGCCTGATCTGCAGCATATCCAATAGCGGTTGTATTATTACTTACCGCTATCAAATCCTGTAATTTTTGCGACTCTTTTGCCGTGATACCCAAGTAATACCAGCCGACTAAACCGGTAATGATTGTCAGCAATGACAGGAAAACAAATCCTGTAAGTAATTTTGTTCCAATTTTGAAGTTTCTTAACATTGTAGTTCCAAGTTGCTATGTGTTGGTGGGTTAGTGAGGGGAATGATTTTAGATTTTTAAATGACTTACCTTGACATCTAATAATAACAGATGAATACTATCCGCATCTGACACCCTACCCAAATGCCTGTTTTATGCTCGGACAATTATTAATAAAATTGGCTTTGTAATACTTAATATGTTTAATGAATCTTTTTGAATTGTTGCCGCCAACGAGTTTCTGATTCTAGCTTGGATGCAAAATATTTTTCCGGCACAATATCTTTCAATATTGGCATAAACAAATTGTTGATATGTTTTTTCATTGGCACTTCAGATAAAATTATGAATTTATGGGTTATCAATGCCCCTGCGACTGACATACTAAGAGAATACGCGGCATCAATGGCGTTCTTGACGACCATTTCTTTGCGAGCTTTTCCTTCCTTTACTGTAAAATAAAACGGATCGAAGTACTGCTCCTTTGTAATATACAGAAATTCAGGTGGCATTGAGCTTTGGCTAAAAGCTCGTTGCTGTAAAAACAATTCAACAAAGCTCGGATTATTATCGAAGAAACATGCCCAAGCGTCGGCTAACCGTTCTAATCTTGTGACACTGTCGGTTTCTGACTCCATTATTGGCGTTGTCAATTTACACAAACCTTCACCGGCCCAGATACTTAATGCCCAAAACAGATAATCTTTATTATTGAAGTAACTATAAATAGTTCCTTTACTTACGTTAGCGATATCCGCAATGTCTTGAACGTCAGATGTGTAATATCCTTTTTCGGCAAAAACTTTGGTCGCGGCGGCAAGAATCGCATTTCGTTTGGCAAGCCGTTTCGCAAGACAAAAAGGTCTCCACATCTTTTCGCCAAATTGATTGTCAATTATATCTTGAAATGTAGTCATAATAAAATATTATAAGTTACGGTATGATAAACAGATATACAACTCATTATTCAAATTGAAAAGTGACTCTTGCGTCAACTTTTGTTACTTTATCTTTTACATATAATTTTTGCAAACCATTTATTTGAAGAAAGATAGGAAAATGTTCATTAAATGTAATAATGTTACGATAGTAACGAACATAACGATTATACGCCGATTTATGGCATGTTGACTTGAAGAAATAATCTGCTGTAAAGTGTTTCCGTAAAGATTCTTACAAAGATTAATTTGCCAGCGAAAAAATTTGAGCTGGTTTGAAGATGTAAAAAACGTGATCCCTCGACTTTTGCGGTTCCTTTTTACTTCACCTGGAAAAGTCGAGGGGTAAATTTTTTAAAATTTATCAGTACGCATGTTTTTTACCATGCTGCAGAGAATCATGGCGACACTGGAGTAGGGTTTAATCCAGAATCTTTACCGTGTCGCTGGTAATTGCTTTCGGCGGTTGAAATTCCTTATAGGTTATCAGTTCTTGACAGCCAAAACATTTGAATAGTAGCCTTGTTCATCTTTTTTTACGTCCATTATCGTAAATCCGATTTCTTTCACCCACGAATTTATTAAATCCGTGTCCCAAGTCACCATTTCAAGTGGCTTATGATTAAAATCATTAAAGAGGTAGTTTGTCATATCTAAAGCTACGTGTCCAGATTGATTGGTGAAAACGAAAAATCCGTTTTTCGGTAAGGATTCATATATCAAACGCATAGATTTTTTAATCATTTCTGCGTCGTTAAACCAGTCGTAGAAACCGGACGCAACAAATATATCGGGAGTGATATCAAACGTGAAATCGCCCGTTTCTAGTGCGTTTGCAACCTTGTACGTAAGTTTCAGTCCTTTCGCGTCGGCTCTTTTTTTCGCTTCTTCAAGCCACCTTGAGTCAATGTCTCTGATTTCTGCGGAAACATTTTTATCTTTGTACTTCTCTAAAACGGAAGTGATATACAAAGCGGGACCAGCAGCGACATCACATATACGAACGCTGTCTTTTGATGCCAGCGTCAAATCTATCGCTTTTTCGAGATTGGCGCACAGATAATTTTTTCTTTGCCTGATAACTTCCCAGCCAATGTGTCCCAGAAAAATTTTATCGATTATCTTTCCGAAAAAAAACTTTCCACTTGATTGGTTTTTGTATATATAATCCAGCATGATCCCAGAAGTAAATCCTTCCTTCATCGCCAGGCGTATACCGTCGCTCCATTTGCCGATTGTGCGTATGAGCATCTTAAGACAGAAATATTTTATTGATGATATTTTTTTCATTTAAGTTTCTCCAGTGTGCTGACTGCAAATAAATACGAATCTAGTAAATCAATTTCATTAGGGTGATTCTTGTATGTCTTGTACTTG
>JBOFQC010000002.1:0-2975 GCA_051660725.1 Thermoguttaceae bacterium | reverse complement strand
CAGGTCGGTTTGGTCGTAGACACTGTAAATGAAGTGCGAAACATCGACGACGAGCTTATTTCGCCGCCGCCGAGAATGGCTGGAGCGGATTCCGCCCAATATATCCAAGGCATGGGAAAGGTCGGCGAAGAAGTGATTATTCTGCTCGAAGGGCAGCGTTTGCTCGGTGAACAGGAATTCGCCGCTTTCGGATAAAAGCGAATATTACACACCGGATTTTTATTTGTCGATTATGTTTATATGGGGGGTTTTGTGCGACAATTTAGCCGGTACTCCGCGCATAGACGGTCAATATCTTAGACGTTTTTTCTGCTGACCGTCATTACGGGTGAGTACACCCTCCATTCCGGCTGTTATTGATTAGTTTACACCAATTTAATCTATCTTTGCGCGAACCCTGTTCAACTTTTATCCGATCCAATGGGTTCCGTTTCGGCTCAAATCGTGCTATACTGCGTATGGTCAATTTGTTTCAGTTTACTCGCTGTGTAAACCTTTGCTTTTCTCGCAGGGTAAAGCAAGTAATACTGCGGTTCTAAGACTACGCATGGTATAAATTTCGAAATTGTAAAAAAGACTGAAAAAGCCCGCAAAAAGTTCGAATCTGGGTTGCGGCACTTCACCTCTAACCTCTGAAAATAAAAAATGTCATTACTCGTTGTCGGTTCAGTAGCACTAGATAATATTGTCACTCCGGTTGAGCGTCGAGACAATGTGCTTGGCGGTGCGGGAACGTACTTTTCTTACGCAGCAAGTTTTTTTTCACCGGTTCAGCTCGTCGGAATCGTCGGAGATGATTTCCCAATGGAACACCTCGGAATGCTGAAAGAACGCGGTGTTGACACTTCTGGTGTCGTGATTCGTAAAGGTGAAAAAACCTTCCGCTGGACTGGGCGGTATCTCGACAACATGAATGACCGGGAAACGCTCGAAACCCAATTAAATGTTCTCGGTACCGAACAGCCGCCGCTGCCGGAAGCGTTCAGACGTTCACAATTCGTATTTCTCGGAAACGCTCCCCCGAGCACGCAGTTGAAAGTGCTGGAACAGATTCAAGGTGCCGATCTGGTTGCGGCTGACACCATGAATCTTTGGATTGATATTGAAAAACCGCAGTTATTGGAACTGCTGAAGAAAATTGACGGACTTGTACTCAATGACACCGAAGCGAAACAGTTGACCGGAGAAAACAACGTCATCACAGCCGGTAAAAAAATCATTGAGTTGGGACCTCGTTTTACCGTTATCAAAAAAGGCGAACACGGAGCGATTTTCCTTAGCAAACACGAAATTTACGTCATCCCGGCGTTTCCGACAGAAAAAGTTGTTGACCCGACCGGAGCTGGTGATACGTTTGCCGGCGGTATGATGGGATACATTGCTTCCACTGGTAATGTCGATTCCGAATCGATTAAACGCGGAATCGCTTTCGGTGCGTTAATCGGAAGTTACACCGTTGGCGGTTTCGGACTCGACAATTTGAAAGAATTAACAAAAGACGAGCTTGACCAGAAGCTCGAAAAGTTCAGACACATAGTGTCATTCTAGATATACTGTCGCCGGAATAAATTGCATGTTTTCAAATGTAGAGTTAGCTGAAGATTATCAGTACCAAACATTGAAAAACACGGGAACAGAGCCGACCAGCGGGAGGCGGAACACTTCACGCGAAGCGCACCGCCCATGCCGGGCCCCGGTATATCAGGTGTCAGATAGAAATTTAGAATTTAGGAGTTAGGAGTTAGAATATATTGTAAAAAGCGGTATCTCACAATTTTTGTCAACAAAAATTAACGTCCAATTTGGAAAATCATGCGAATAATGTCTAAAAACATTTTTTGAAAAATGCGAAAAAATCCTAAAAATACAATACGGAGGATTTCCTCCTAACTCCTATCCTAACTTCTAACTTCTAACTTCTAACTTCTAACTCCTTAAAAAACCGCGAACGGTTACGAAATTTAACCCAACTCTAACGTCTAACGTCTAACGTCTTGCTCCCGTTGACATTCGACGCATCTTTTTACACCGGGGATTGCGTCGACTCGGGCTTTAGGGATCTCGGCTTTGCATTCTTCACAACGGACTTCGTCGGCCCAATTCCAGTCTTCCGCTTTTGCTGCACGGCAAGTTAAGCAGCCGTGTTTTCCACACTCCGGACAGTGTACAGATCGGATATGAATACGAAACAGTTCGCTAACCAAAGCGGCGTCAAATTCGGCAGTGAGGCGTAACTTTCCAGCTCGAACAAGGGCTCGAATCAACTGTTCCAACCCCCAAAGTTGGAAGTAGTTACAATTTTCACAACGTACTTCGTAAGAAAACATGATAAAACCGTCAGTTTGATAACGCAAAAAATCAGTATAGAAGAAAAAATCAAGAGAAAAATCACTCGGCCAAGAGCCGTAATTCTTCTGTTTTCTCGGCTGTTTCCAAATACTTCTCGCTTATAATCCGATTCAAAGAAACGAATCTGTACACCTCTTGCCGGGCGATTCGGTCAACTGCGGCCTTGAATATTCCAACTTTTATAATTTCCGTAAGTTCAGAATTTTTTGCAATTGGTGTCAGAACTGCTTTTAGATCGCTGTTGATTTCGTCCTCTGATTCCAGCTCAAGCCAGTCGAAGTATTGATTAACTTTGCCCATTGCCCAATTCCAGCGAAACAGTCTCACAAACGCAATTCCATTTTCTGGTGTCATCTCGGTTCCGTCTTCATTTTCTGCGGGTTCTTGCGTTATGTTACCGTACGCAAGTGCCTGCATCAAATCGAGAACGGTAATTCTGCCGGTGAAAATTATATTTTTCTTCGAAAAGTCAGGGTTGAAATACTTTTCAAGTTCAGCGAGTTTAGCATTTTTTTCTTCTTTGGAAATCCCGGCTTGTTCAAACCATTTCTGTGCCGACTCAATTGCGTAGTTTTGAAACACGACGAACATAAGCAAGTCGGTTTGGAACCAGGCATTATCTGCAA
>JBOFQC010000001.1:0-4521 GCA_051660725.1 Thermoguttaceae bacterium | reverse complement strand
TGATGGTTTAAAAATTTCCTTAGACTTCAAAACAGGAAAACCATTAACGTTTTAGTGTTATGTCGTGTTGACACTATTCGCGTAGGGTTTCACAAATCATGGCGAAGACGACGAAGGACGAGCACATCACATTCTGTTTATCGTAACGTGTAAAAACTCGACGGAAACCCTTCAATCGTCGGCAATATCGCTCAATCTCTTTCCTCCGTTTGTACAACTTCACGGTCGAAGGCAACTTGAACTGTTTCGTGCTCGAAAAGGATTACGATTACGGTCAGACTTTGCGTGCTGGTACAAAACGGTTTTCTCGGTATCCGTTCACGGAGTTTAAGTTGTGAATCGGCGAAATTGGTGTTGGTAAAATGAGAAAAAAGGCGTACAGTGGGGCGTATGGACATCAAAGACAAAATCATCGCCCAATTGCATTGCGAAAATGCCTTCATGAAGGAGTTGGTAAGACAACTTCAAGAACGCATCGTAGCACAAAAAAAATACTAACAACATCTGCGAAAACCTTTCGATAAGCCATTCGTCGTTACCGAATTGCGACAAGCCTGGATTAGTACGAACATTGCCAATACCACCACGCTGCCAATTTGCTGCCCGAAGTCAAAAAAGTCCGGGCTTTTTGGGCCGAAATTGATTTTCTTGACAGCCTATCTCAAATGGCGGTGTCACATGCCGTACAAGACTTTGCAGGACTTTTTCAATGACACCATGTCGCTGAAAATTTCGAGAGGTTTTCTCGCCAAACAAGTTCGTAAAGTGAAGTACGCAACTTGGTTATGGAAAATGCAGGCTCATCGTAAAGCGATTTTGCATACGGCGTGGGACACGATTCCGGAGAACAAGGACGCGAACAACAGTGTACGAACGTGGTGTCGTACCTGCTTCTTGTGTCGCGTCGTTTCTTCAAGGTCTCGCGCCTCCGTCGCTTTTACACGACTGATTTTTCGTTTTTTCAATATTTTTCAACCCTCCGGGCTCAATCTCCGTGAACGCTTACTAAATAATTATTTAAAAAAGCCGATTGTGTTGCCACAACCGGCTTACCGTAATCACTGACTAAGCAATGCTCAAAAAACTTAATCAAGGAAACGGGTTATCAATAATCTTGTAAGTATTACTTTTAAGACTTTATTTGACTATCGAAGCTTGAATTTTGAGATGAGTCGTTGCAAATTGCCTGCTTGAGAACTCATTTCGTTGGATACGCTTGCAGTTTCCTCTGCACTTGCCGTATTCTGTTGCGTTACGGCATCAATCTGGTGTAATCCTTGTGACACCTGGGAAATACCTTGTGCTTGTTCGTTACTCGCTTTAGCGATTTCACTAATCAAACTGGCAACTTTTGTCGCTTGGAACACAATTTCATTTAACATGTCAGCTGTATGCGAAGCGATTCCTGCACCTTCATCAATTTGCTTGCTATTATGCTCAATCATTTGTGATGTTTCCGCAGCCGCTTTTGCACTTCGTGACGCCAGATTCCGAACTTCTTCGGCAACAACAGCGAAACCTTTACCATGCTGACCTGCTCGCGCTGCTTCAACTGCGGCGTTGAGTGCTAACAGATTCGTTTGGAAAGAAATGTCGTCGATAACTTTCACAACTTTTTGGACTTCTTGTGAATTTTTAGTGATGCTTTCCATTGATTCAATCATCTGCTGCATCATTTTTTGCCCATTAACAGCAGTGTTATTCGCCTCTTTAGCTAAGGTGTTTGCTTCTACTGCATTTTTCGCGTTTGCTGTGGTTTGTCCACCGATTTCGCTCATGGAAGCCGTGATTTCTTCAATACTTGCGGCAGATTCGGTTGCTCCTTGCGACAGATTTTCACTTGCTTCAGCAACCTGCGTGGCACCGGTAGTTACTTGCTCAACGGCGTCATTTACTTGTACAAGCGTATTTCTAACTGAATCAATCATTTCATTTAGAGAAATATTCATTTTGTCCTTATCAGTTTTTATCGTTACTCTGGCGGTCCAATCACCGGACGCTAATTTTTCACCAACGTTAGCTACTGCAAGGTAGTCATCAAATACATTCTTCATAGCGTGTCCAAGCCTTCCTGTCTCATCTTTTCGCGACATAAGTTCTCTTGGAATAATTATGTTAAGGTCACCTTCACCTGCAATTTTTTGCATAATCTTTGTAACCATGATAATACCGGTTGTGATATCACTACGAAGAATAAATCCAAGTATCAAACCGACTATTGAAGAAATCACAATTGCGGCAATAAGAATACGCGAAGCAAAAACATTTGCCTCATTAACTTTTTCGCTACACGCCATGACAGCTTTCTCAAGTGCCAGGAAAAATCTTGACAATTTCGCACGGTAATCCGCTTCGAGAACCAGCTGATCTTTTTGCAGTTGCATCATTTTAGCATTGGCTTCATAATGTGCTTCAATCGCAGTGGTCCACTCCTGAACCACACCTGCAGCAACTCGAATTGCCATCTTGGATTCTTCACGGGTTGCAAGGTTCTCGTATGTCTTTAAATCCGTAGACATCTTTGTAAGAAGAGCCTTGATTTTGTTGAAGTAATCCTCACCTTTTTTGGGATCAACATTTGTAACAAGTTGGCAATCTCGAACGAATGTCCTAATCTTATAGGAGTCCTCTACAATCGAAGAGCGTAATTTCAGAAGATCAATCAGCGGAAAAGGAATTAGTTTCTCTTGTTTATCGGAAAGAATATCATTACCGGCTTTATCTTTATAGATTGAAAGCTGGATTCGTTCATCTAAAACGGTTTCCAATTTATCGAGATTTGCAGCAAGCTTATCACCGCAACCTCGACGGGTTTTATCTGCTAGTTCACGGACAGCAAACTGAGCGGCATAATCCTCTTGTGCTTTTCCGTATGCCACGGCATCCGTGCTAATATTGTCAAGCAATTTTTGCATTTCAACGTCGTTAGGATCGAAGATTCTGTATTGCGTTTTTAATTCCGTAACAAGTTCGGTAACTTTCTTGTTGCCAGTAATGACAGCCAAGTTGTAACTGGGGTCTTGCGAAATAATAAAATTAGAAGATGCAAGTGCGGCGTCAATTGCTTCTGAACGGATTTGTATACCAACTTGGTTAATTTTTGAAAGCTCTTGCATCCGATTGGATTCATAGGCTACCTTGCCGAGGTAATACCAACCGACTAAACCAGTCGATACGGTTAAAAGTGTCATAAAAGTAAAGCCCATGAAGAGCTTTGTACCTATAGTGTAATTTTTAAACATGTTAATAAACCTTTTGGATCAGAAATGGGGGGATTGAATATTACGATATTATTTTGTTAGTTTTGTTTTTGCCAGTGTTTGCATAAGAGGGACATATGTTGCACCAATGTGCTCTGATAAAGGGATTCGATGACAGGTATAACAGTATGTCATCAGCGCGCCATTAAGTGATGTACTAAGTGAGAAAGCAAAGAGCTCTGTATCCTTGACAATAAAATCACCATTTTCAACACCAGCTTGAACTACTTTATGGAATGGCTCGAAAAACTGACATCTTATGATATCTTGAGCTTCATCAGGAATTTTTCCTTTGAAAAGAGATCGTTGCCATGAAAACAACTCTATGAAACCTATATTTTTCTCAAAAAAATCGCACCATACTTCACCTAAACGTTTTAATTTAGCTAAGTTATCCAAATCGGATTCAACAATTGGCGTGGCGAGTTTGAGAAAACTTTCTCCTGCCCAGATACTTACTGCCCAAAACAGATAGTCTTTATTATGGAAATAACGAAATACAGTTCCTTTGCTGACATTAGCAACATCAGCAATTTTCTGTGCATCTGTTTGGTGGTAGCCATTAGTTGTAAATACGCGAAATGCAGCACTGAGAATTGCATCTCGTTTTTGAATACAGAATGAATCTGTAATTTGCTCACCAAACAGGTTTTCGATAACATCTTTAAATTCAGACATAATTTGAACATTCCAAGGGTTATAAAAACATCAATGACCACATGGTCACTGACCGCATGGTCAACAAGGGTAATTTAATATCATTTTGACAATAAGCAAGTATTTTTCGATTAGATAATAGTAATAATTGATTGTTTTTTTGTCTAATGTAGCGATTATATCGTTTGTGCTAAACTGTTATAAGCAAAGATTATATCTCTTTTTTAATTACGCATGCCATGCTAGGCAATCGCCATAAGTGGTTATACATGAAGCATATATACGCCTCAAAAATCACAAAATCTCGAATACAAGTTGAGTTTGCCTCGACAAGTTTTGGCAGTGACGTTATATTTTCCATTCACAAAACCTTCCATTCACTAACTTAAGGTATCGCAAACCCATGAATCACGGTCAATTATCATTCTTCACAGCCGATCCAAAAATAGGATTAATAGAGGTGCCCCATAGTGTCAACACGCCCTAATACTACAGCGCAATGACTAAGTCCATTTACATCGGTGAATGTTGTGTAGGTCAATGCCACGATGGGCGATTGACTTACGTTTGGTTCGGCTATGGCAGTATGTGGCCAAGGCGTTTC